>JAUNXW010000215.1:0-1585 GCA_030539595.1 Methanocorpusculum sp.
ATTTGCGATGGTAAAAAATGGACCTTGACTTCCAAAGTACTTTCCGCAACGGCAGATGCGCCGATTAGATCACAACTGGCTTTTAGCGCAGAAGATCCCACTGCGAAAGCCTGTTTCGCTCTGCGCGTTCCGGAATGGGCCGATGCGCTTGATGTTCGCCTCAATGGTAAAAAACTTACCGGAAAAATTCGGAAAGGCTACTGGCTCGGCGCGGAAAAAATCGCTTCCGGCTCTGAAATTGAAATCACTTATCTGGGCGTTCCCTATTTCGAAGATCGGCGCTTCCATCGTATTGCCGTTCCTGAAAAAGCGGAAGAACTCAAAGAAGTCGTTCTCCGATTCGGACCTGATGTTTACGTTAACAAGAAAAGTGACGGTAAAAAAATCGAAGATCTTGACCTCAAGATCAAAAACGGAAAAATCATTATTCCCGAAACGATGAGTTGTTTCTCAAAAATGACGGAAGAAGAACGCTCCGATTGTCATACGTTCGTTTTTAATGTCAAAACCACTTTGTAATAACAAATAACAATGAGATTATTTTCATTACGGGTATAACAGCAAATTGTTCTGCGCCGCCGCATGAAATAAAAATCATGTTTGCGCGGCGCGAAATACAACATTCATAATGTGTTGTTTCGATCAGTAGGAATTCATCAGGAAATCCTCTCTTTTCAGAAAAAACAAATATCAGACGCAATAGGCGGAAAATGAAATTTTACGTCAGATTTCTTCACGATGCGTTATTTCGATTTTAAAGGCGGGCAGACAAATCGAAAGATAATCGGCGCCGGATTCTGGTTCGGTAAAATATTGGACGCGTTCTCCTTTGGGAGTCAAAACCGCTTCGCCTGCGCCAATGGAAAAAACTTTTTCTGCCGTTCGAATACAAAGAACACCGGAGATCACGCAGCAGTATTCATCAAATTCGGGAGTCTGTGCCGCTTCCGACCAGTTGGGATCGCATTGGATTCGCGCAATGCTGATATCATTATTCCCCAAAGCAAGTGCTCCGACGAGTTCCTGAATTTCAATACCTTCCTGCGGAAAACGTTTCGATGATTTAAAATGAATTGTCATTTATTTTTATCTCCTTTCAAATATATTTTCTTTCATTAGTTTTTAAATGTATAATTTTAGAGCCATCGGGAATGAACTTCTTTCCATTGGCTGAAAAAAGGTTTCTTACCAAAGAGTAAAACAGTAAAATAACCAATCGTTGGCGGTGTATTGTAACAGGCCATGACCAGAAAGAATCTTTCCCAGCCTGGATCAGCCTGAAGGTATAAAATATACAATGAAAGATTGACCAGAACCAGAGCGGTCAGCGCGATTTGAAGTGGACAAAACAGATAAATTGTTTTATAAACCAACCAGGAAGCAAGGATAAACAAAAGCGGAACTCCTAACAGAAGAATACCGATTCCTGCCCCTGCTCCTCCCATCGGAATTGAAAAAATCACAAGCAGGCCGAACAGTCCCAGTAGAAGATAAAACTGCAACATTAAGGCGATATTCAAAACGATTCCTTCCCATTGATGTTCAGGACGTTCTTCCACAACTTCAAAAACGCATCGATCCTGCA
>JAUNXW010000215.1:1595-2138 GCA_030539595.1 Methanocorpusculum sp.
GATCTCCTTTGCTCAAGTTAAATTTTCATTGGGGACAACCTTATAAACATCAGTCAGCGAAAAAAATCAGTAAAAAACTCCAAATATTTTGACCGATTCGAAAAATACGTTTCTATAAAAGACTATTGTAACAGTCAGATTCAAAATACGCAAGAGATTATCATAAAAATTCATGAGTTTTAAAAGATTTATGTTCCGCAGCAGTAGCAAACCCATAATGGAGTGAGCGAAGCGAACGAAATTAGGGAATATTTTGACCGGGCAGGTTGGCTGGGCATTACGTCAATTGGTTGTTGTCGGGCGAGAGAAATATTTTTTCTCTTGCAGAGCCGCAGAGGCGCAGAGGATGAAAAATATTTTTATATCACGCAAAGTTCGCAAAGTCGCGAAGAGGAAAAAACCAATGTAGGGACGGGGTTCAGACCCACCAACTAAAGAGTTATTCTCAAAATCGAGGCCGGGTTCCTTTTGGATTTTCCCATTGTGAAACATCGCAACGCCGCAGCGCGATATAGAATATTACTCAAAAAGGGCGACGGAGTT
>JAUNXW010000068.1 GCA_030539595.1 Methanocorpusculum sp.
GCAGCCCCGCTTGAAGAAAATGAAGTCGCTGCGGATGCTTCTGTTGAAGAGATTGCAGAGTCAGAACCCGAACCGATAGAAGAAACTGTTGAGGATGTTCAGGAAGAGATTCCCGAAGTTAAGCAGCCTGAGCCGATTCAGAAGATAATGCCGGAACAGATTAGTGAACCGATTCACGAGCAGATTTCTGAAAAATCCAAGCCTGTTCCGGTCAAAAGATCATCTTCTGTCAGAGTAAAAAAACCTGAAAATCCTTCAACTGTTGAAGAACACGCAGCATACATGCGCCAGACAGGACGCGCGAGAGTTCTGTCTGAGGATGCTGTTGTTGTCGGCGACTATTCATTAAACGAGATGTTTGATATTCTGCCGAAACTGAAAAGCGATGCATACGGGGTTCTGATTGACACAGCAGTTGATCAGAAATTTATCGACACGGCATTCAAAAAAGGTCTGAAGTATGTTGTCGCAAAAGATTTTGAAGGGATTGTCAGAAGACCTGTCGGTATAAGACTTATTACCCTTTAATTTATTTTTGAAATTTTTATCGAATCTCGGAGACAGTATGCGCTTTTTAAAACTGAACGGCTATCGAACCAAACAAAATATTAATCTGAATTTAAGATGTAAGGCAGATTCTGTCGAATTGGGGTTAACGAAAGGCTGTATTTAAAATATTCGAACAGAGCGGTTTACCGGAATCTTTTATGGATTGGTTTATATGTTTGTAATGCGAATCTGTTTACACTCGTGTTGAACTGGATTGCATGAAAGACTGCATGAAAGTCAATGAGTCAAAGTGGAGAACATTATTATGGCAGCAGCAAAGCCCCACATGAATCTTGCCGTTATCGGTCACATTGACCACGGTAAGTCAACAACAGTCGGTAGAATTTTATTCGAAACCGGTGTTGTAGCACAGCACGTTCTTGATGGATACAAGAAAGAAGCAGAGTCAAAAGGTAAGGGAACTTTCGAGTTCGCCTGGGTAATGGACTCACTTAAAGAAGAGCGTGAGCGTGGTATTACTATTGATATCGCACACAAGAAATTCGAGACTCCGAAATACAATTTTACAGTCGTAGACTGTCCGGGTCACCGTGACTTCGTTAAGAACATGATTACCGGTGCATCACAGGCAGACGCAGCAATTATCGTCGTTTCCGGAACAGAAGGTCCGATGGAACAGACAAAAGAGCACGTTTTCTTATCCAAGACACTTGGTATCAACCAGATTATCGTTGCAGTCAACAAGATGGATGCAGTCCAGTACTCCGAAGAGAAGTACAATGCAGCCAAAGATGCAATGACCAAACTCATCAGCTCAGTCGGATTCAAGGCAGCAGAGACACCTTTCATCCCAATCAGTGCATTCGTCGGTGACAACATTAAAACCGCATCGGCAAACACTCCGTGGTACAAGGGTCCAACACTTCTTGCAGCACTTGACAACTTTAAGCTCCCGGACATGCCGACAGATAAGGCACTCAGACTTCCGATTCAGGATGTCTACACAATCTCCGGTGTCGGAACAGTCCCTGTAGGACGTGTTGAGACAGGTATCATGAAGAAAGGACAGAAGATTTCCTTTATGCCTGCAAACGTTACAGGAGAAGTTAAGTCCATTGAAGAGCACCACGAAGAAATTCCGGAAGCACTTCCGGGAGACAACGTTGGATTCAACGTTCGCGGAATTGCTAAAAACGATGTCCGCCGCGGAGATGTCTGCGGTCCTGTAGAGAACCCGCCGACAGTTGCAGAGGAATTCAAGGCACAGGTTGTTGTTTTACAGCACCCGTCAGTTCTTTCAGTCGGATACACCCCGGTCTTCCACTGCCACACATCACAGACTGCATGCGTCTTTACAGAACTCAACAAGAAACTTGATCCGCGCTCAGGACAGGTTAAAGAAGAAAACCCGGCTTTCCTTAAGGCAGGCGATGCAGCAATCTGTACAATTATGCCTACAAAGCCGCTCGTAATTGAGAAAGCAAAGGAATTCCCGCAGCTCGGCAGATTCGCTGTCCGTGATATGGGTATGACCGTTGCAGCTGGTGTTGTTCTCGAAGTTAAGCCGAAACAGATGAGATAATTTCATCTGTCACACAATTTTTTAGCGGTGAATACAAAATGCAGAAAGCCAGAATACGCCTAACAGGGACGGATTATGAGAAAGTTGAGACGGTTTGCAACCGTATCAAAGAGATTGCAGAGCGTACTGGTGTGAACATGGCCGGACCTATCCCGCTGCCTACCAAGAGACTTATTGTCCCTATCAGAAAATCACCTTATGGAGAGGGTACGGCAACATGGGACCGCTGGCAGATGAGAGTGCACAAGAGACTTATTGATCTTGATGCCGATGAGCGCGCACTTCGTCAGCTTATGCGTATCCAGGTACCAAAAGATATCAGTATTGAGATTGTTCTCGAGAATTAATTTTAAAATGATGTCGGATGCGGAGTAATCCCGCAGAGACATTATTTTTGTGTTTAGAATCGGTTAGTTGTGCGTTAGCCTTCGATATTTAGAAAAAAAGTGCAGCGCATTATTTTTACAGTTTAGATATGGCGAGGGGCATCTATCTTTACTTCGCTTCACAAGTCTTCGACTTGTTCGACTGAGAGTACTGAAATAATTATGAAACTCAAAAGTCTAAGTACGATATTAATAAAAATGGATTAAAATTTATTCTCTCTTATAATATGTTTTGTGCTGCTGCCATCCGGGGTTCATTGTTCTTAGTCCGGGTGCGTATTCCCAGGAGTATTTTATTGCTCCGTTAACGAATTTTTTTGCCTCAAACACAGCCTCGCGAACAGGAAGACCGAGAGCAATATGCGCCGCAATTGCGGATGCGTAACAGCAGCCCGAGCCGTGAACATCAGTAAACGGTGCTACTTCTGCTTCAACGAGCATAACTCCCTGTTTATCGACATAGACATCTGTTCCAAGTCTGAATTTTGCGTGTCCGCCTTTTACAATGGCGGCTTCTGCTCCCTGATCCAAGAACCAGAAGGCTGCCTGCTCCATAGATTCTGCATCATTGACTTTGATGCCCGAGATAAGCGTTGCTTCCGGAATATTCGGCGTGACAACAGTTGTTATTGGAAGAAGGTCTGTTACAAGTTTATTCTGACCAGCCTCATCGAGAAGTCTGTATTCTTTTGTTGCGAGAAGAACAGGGTCGACGACCAGTTTTCTTCCCTTCGGCAGTGCTTCGGCAACAGCCTTCACGGTCGGTGCATTCTTAAGCATACCTGTCTTGTAGCATCCGATTTCAAAATCTTCTTCAAGGGCTTTTATCTCTTCTTTGATGAAATTGCCTTCAACGCTCGATGCATCTATTACGTGGTTTGCATTCTGAGCGGTCAATGCGGCAACGACCGTCATTCCCCAAACACCGCAGGCTGTCATTGTCTTGAGGTCAACCTGCAGTCCCGCTCCGGCTGAAGGATCAGAGCCGGCTATGGTTGCGGCAAATGCCTTCTTCATTTCTCCGTTATTCATGTAAATAAAATACGCCTCGTGCGGTAAAAAAGATAACTGAGAAGCTTTCAAAAAAAGTTATTTTGCGGGGGTTATTGAGTTTAATGTAATCTTAAATGTTAGTGTCTCGCCCGCAAGTCTTGGATATACGGCAACGACCGCAGTTTTTGCAGTTTCGTTAATTGATAATATTTCTCCGGTGACAGCTGTGTATGCTCCGTTATTGTTGTGAATCATGTCGAACGTGTCGCCTGCAACGGCTTTGCGTCCGAGATAGTTTTCTATGTTTGTGAGGTTCTGTTCGGTTGTTGTATCGTATGAAATTTCTCCGTAAGCATCTTCAGGGGGAATTACTACGGTTTTTGTTTCGCCGACTTTCATTCCAATGACTGCATTGCTGAATCCTTTTATTGTTGTTCCGCCGCCGATTACAAATTCCATCGCGCTTCTGTTGAGGTTTGAGTCGTGGACTGTTCCATCAGATAGTGTGAGTGTGTAATATACAGATACAGTGTCGCCTGTTTTTGCAGTCTGTTCCGCGGTGCATCCAGCCGTAAATATCAGGCAGACTGCTGCAAGCAGAACGACTGCTGCTGTTATTGATTTCTTCATAAGTATTTATTTGGGATATAAGAAAATAAGGTTTCAGTAACGATACGTGAAAAGAGTCTGTTTGACAAGATTTGATGATGAGATTGTTGTATTATCGGTCTTCAAAATCAACAATCGAACAAACTCTGCCGTACTAACAGATGTCTAACAAAAAAATAAGCCGATGTATTTTTACATCGACTCTAAGGCTTCAATGCCCAATACATCTAAAGCCTGAGCAAGAGTGTTTCTTGCCGCATCAACAAGGGTAAGTCTTGAATCACGGGCAGTGCCCTCAGCTTTTAAGACAGGGGTAAAACGATAGAACGAATTAAACAAATCTGCCAAGTCTCTCACGTAGGACGCGAGAAGATGCGGTCTGAGTTCTACAACAACTTTTTCGATAATTGACGGGAACAGTGCGATATGTTTTGCGAGAGCGATTTCGTAAGAATCCGAAAACTCATAGGCTTCCTTGAATCCTCCTTCCGATTTTGCCTTCTCTAAAATCGAGCAGGCTCTTGCGTGTGCGTACTGAACATACGGAGCGCTCTGTTTTTCGAAATCAAGAGCATCCTTCCAATCGAAAACCGTAGACTTCTCAGCCGACACCTTGACAATATCGTATCTGACAGCACCAACAGCAACAGCGTTTGCGATTTTCTCACGCTCGGTTTCTGAAAGTTCCGGGCGTCTTGCCGTAACTTCTTCCATTGAACGCTTCTTAGTCTCTGCAATTAGTTCATCGGCTGTGATAAACACACCGCCTCTTGTTGTCATCGAACCTTCTGGAAGGGACACAAACTCAAAGTGAACAATCTCTGGCGGTCTCTCACCGATTAATTTCAGTGTTGTCTGCAGCTGTGCTCCGATAAGTTTGTGGTCTGCTCCGAGAACGTCTATACTTCTGTCGCAGCGTGAATTTTTCCAAAGATGGAAGGCAAGGTCACGGGCTGCATAAACCGAAGTTCCGTTGCTTCTTCGAAGAACGTAGCGGTTTCCAAAGCCCTGCTCTGAAAGGTCAAGATACATCATCTTGTCTTCGTGGTTTGCATTAGGCAGTTTCTCAACCCTTGAGAGAACGTTCTGCATTGAACCGTCGTGAAGGAAAGTTGTCTCGCGGACGAACTGGTCGTGTTTGACGTTCATTGAGTGAAGAGTTTCTTTAATTCCTTCAGCGCAAATCTCAACCGAATCATGGAAAAGTTTTACAGTCTCGGGGTCGTTAGCCTCAATCTTTTCCATCATCACATCAAACTCAGGCTCAATTTCCGGATGTTCCTTCGCGATTTTATTTGCCTCAACATAGTGTCTTACGATGAAATCGTCGCCTTTCTCGTTTGCAAGTCTTTCATAGTGAAGATTTTTGACACCCCATGCGACAATTGCAATCTGGCGTCCCATATCGTTGAGATAGTAAATTGCTTCCGTCGGGTAACCTGCTTTTCTGAAAGCCCTGACAAGAGTATCTCCGATTACCGTGTTTCTGATGTGTCCCACATGGAGTGGGCCGTTCGGGTTAGCGCTTGTGTGTTCAATAATTACCTTCTCGGTTCTTTTCGGAAGTGTTCCGTAAGATGATTTTCTTGCAGCGGCAACAGCTTCCGCGATGTATTCTTTTCCGAAAACGAAGTTGATGTAAGGTCCTTTGGTTGTAATCTCAAGACCTTTTGCCTCAGGCTCTGCCGTGATTTTTGCAACTATATCTGCGGCAATTAACGCAGGATTCTTGTGTTCTTTTTTGGCTAAAGCAAACGCTGCGGTTGACGCAAGGTCAGCGTGGTCTCCGCCGGCTGTAATTAAAACATCCTCAAGACCTGTAGCCTTCTGGAGAAGTTTTGTTATTTTTTCTACGTATGTTCTATACATTATTTCACATTCCGGTTGGGTATCTTAAAACGGCGGCAATTCCTCCAAACGCTGAGAAAAGCATGGCTCCTTCCTCAAAGTCGTCAGAGATAATTTCAACTCTTGTGTTTGACAAATCCGCAAGCGAAGTAAGTTCGTCAATTATATCTTCCTCTTTTTCAAGGAAAAGCGGCGACTGACATTTCGGGCATCTGCCGAAAGGTAGGTCTTTGAATTTTTTACCGGCTTCTATCTGCAGTGTTTTTATTTCTTCGTAACCGCAGTTTCCGCATTTTATTGTGAGGCGTGCTTTCCTGAGTTTTTCGGAAAGCAGAAGTGTGTCTACAGCGCCCGCTTCAAGATTTGCTCGAACGCTGTCTTCTCCGTAAGCTGCCGCTCCGTTGTCCTTTACAAGTTCCTTGAAGAATCTGCTCATTTCATTTTTCTCGTCGGTTATTCCCACACCGCGAAGAGCTTCCTGTGCGTTGTCGACAAGTTCACGCAGACCGAATTCGTTTGTATACGATGCGTCAAAAAGTCCGATGATTCTCTTTTTGATTTCGTGGTGAAGGAATTCTCCCTGCGCAAATTCTTCTTTTGTGGGCATTGGACCTCCAATAAGAAGTCCCTTGAATTTGTCAAAGAAGTTAGGCTCTGCCAGAAACGCTTCTGAGGCACGTTCTCCGACTTTGCTGTAGAAGTCGTGAATTGCGATAAGTCTCAGCCTTTCGAAACGGATACTTGACTGACCTCCTTTCCTCTGTTTGCCCGGGACTGTTGAGTTTGTTCCGTTGATTGGCTCAATGCGTGTGCCTCTCAAAAATCCCCAGTATGCTTCGCGTCGGTCTATGACTAAAAGCCCGTAGACATATTTTTCATCAAGCATTGCTTTGAGCGGTTCAAGTTCAAAACTCGAACTGCATCGGTAACTGTATGTTTTAATAGGCTCGGGCGGCTCAACAATAATTGATTCCAAGTCGGTTTTGTCTCCGCCGACATTGATTGCACCGCAGAAGACCGCCATTCCGTTTGCCGGAGGCGCTTTGTAGTATTTTAATCGCGCGAGAATTGACTGCAGCGCGCTTTGAACATTTGTTCGCGTCTGTTTGCTTTTGATGTTCGCGCACTGTCCGTATTCGTCTCTTAATTGAGCGGTTACGTCGTAAATCTGTTTGTCTGCCGGAATGTATAATGAGACAAGTTCTGTGCCAGAACCTTCCTTTTCCTCGAGTTTTTCAAGAGATTTTTTGAACTCGTACCGCTTTCGTGCCTCGTCTTTTTCTATAGCGACTTCGGCTTCGTCAACCATGTTATATGCCATGTATTACAACCTTGAATTTCGGTATTTATGAAATGTTGAGTACTATTGGTTTTTGAACATCATTAAACGTAGTGTATGGATAGTTGAAAATGTAGGGGCTGTCCAATGCGGAAACCTTTAGGTCTCTTAGTTGAGGCGAGATGCTTTAGCATCTTTAGCTGAGCAAGTCCCAGACTTGCGAGCAAACAGAATGTTTGCGAATCGTTATGTGAATCCGTTGGACAGGATTTTAATGTTGAGATTGTTGTACTGTTGTTCCTCTGAATTTTGTGGTGAGACACCGTCGCAAGTAATACTTGCTCCTGCCTTAGTCACTTCGTTACCTCGGCGAAAGCCACAAAACATTTCACGAAAACACGAAAAAAATAATTATTTTGTTGGGTGCTGACTTAGGTCGAATATTACACACGAAATTCACTAAAGATTAGTGAAATACACGAAAGGTTGAGTGCAGATTTATTCAGACTAATTTTGACGAAATAACTTAGCACTCAACCTTTGGTGTTTTTCGATAATCTTTGGTGACTTTGGTGTGTATTGGTCTGAATAAGATAGAGGTCAAAGGAATATTTCCCTTTTTCGTGTTTAGTATGAAAAACTTAATTTAGACAGCTTGCGAAAGCAATTAAGGGTTACTTTTCGTGACAAGGTCAAAATTCGTAAACTAATCCAGTACTTCGCTAATTTTTTATTGATTTAGTTTTATTTCGACTAACTTGGGGCTTCGCTACGATAATCTCTCCGCTCAGCGTTGATATGAATTTATTAGAAGTTCGGCTCACTTCGTTCACCTCACAAAACAAACCGCAAATCTCACAAGTCTTCGACTTGCTCGGTCTTAGTCGCTTCGC
>JAUNXW010000069.1:0-4384 GCA_030539595.1 Methanocorpusculum sp.
CCTAAAGGTTTCCGTCTTAGCTAAGCAAGTCGCAGACTTGCGTTATCACGGCAGCATTTTTCAAGCGAGGGAGCGAATTGGCTGAGGCGATAGCCGAAGGCGCGACCGAGCGCAAGAAAAATGCGATTGCCGAGAGATTCGCGTAGATTTGCGGTTTGTTTTTTCTATGAATGATGAATGTCAACGCTGAGCGGAGTGATAAACGGAGCGAAGTACAAAACTTAGTCTAAAAAAATTAGCGAAGTACTGAACTTAGCTGAGCAAGTGGAATATTTGTGAATCTCTGATTTGCGTTCGCGATTTCCTACTTCATATTTTCTTAAAGCCCAAGAAGAGCATACTGAATTATTATTAAAATAAAAATATACAACTGAATCCACGATTTGACACCCTCTGCTTTTATTTCTATTATGGATTATGATGAGTGATTTTTATCACTCGCCATATTCTGTTGGATAATTAGGCTTATTTTTGAAATTTAAGGCGCGCTGACGAGTGTGTTGAATTGACGGATGTTTTCCGTTCTAAAATTATATTGTGTATGATATTTTTTTTTTCTTAGAGTTTTGAATGGATTTATTCAACATATTCAACACATCCGTCAGTGAAGCTTAAAATTTAAAAACAAGTGAGAATTGGGTTTTATTTTTTGAGATGATGTCTGATGCATCATACATCACAAAAATATTATTGATAAAAATAATTATGCCGGTCCGCAGCAAATCCATCCTGAATCTTTTACAGCAAATTCAGTAGTAGTTGGGAATTTACTTGCGCTATTTTCAACCAACACATAGAGATATCCATTTTCATAATATAATTCGCCTTTTTTAACTGTTGTAATTTCAGCTAAATCAGTTGACAGTAAGCAACGGTCTGGTATAATTTCTGTTCCCTGACCTTTAATAAAAATCTCTTTATTATTACTATCAGTATACTGATCTGTAGTCATTGAACCATAAGATGTAAATACATAATAGTCCTTATCATTAAACTTTACAATACCCCCCATAGGTACATATATCCAATTCCATCCATTATCTGTAAAAGTCCATTTACTTTTAAGATCATTTGTATCAGAATTACAATAATTATCTGCACGTTCAATTAATGCCTTCACTGTTTCATCAGAACCTGCTCTCTTCCCAATATATTTACTGTCGATGAGCCACTCTGAATTACCGTCTCTTTTTACTACAGTAACATAGCCTACAGGAAGAAAACATTTTTCCCATTCAACATTAGAACCGGAATCAAATTTCTTTTCCGCATCTAAAAATTTATTTGTTCTGTCGTAACCGTCACAATAAATTTTAAGCTGACCTGCTTCAACAGGCTCTCCGTATTTGTGCTTTACAAAAATGTTGTCCCCGTCAACACCTATATCAACTGTAGTAAAAGCAGGTCTGCCCCCTACGTTATTTGTCATGCCAATAAAAATAGACGAGCCGAGAGCAATAACAATCACAACAAGTGCGACCAACAAAATAGTTCCGATTACAGGCGAGATTGAATTTTCCTTACGAAATGACCTCCCCCTCGATGGAAATCTTTTAATGATAGACTTTTCTTCATAATAAATACACCGAATTGTAAATTATACTCTTTTTAGTGTGACGTAATCCATAATAAAAGTTCTGATAAATTACGTGAGTATGTCCCCACATATCTAAGTGTACAATAAAGATATATTTATTAATTTTATTGATGATATAAATAAGAAATATTTTCCCGAGTAGGACATGGCAGAGAAGAAGCGTTATGAAACAATAAAGAGAAAGAAAAAATCTCCGGCGGTTCTTATTGCAATTGTTGTATTCATTTTAGCTGCGGCGGTAATTGGTGTCATCGCAGGTTTCTTTGCCCTATCGGGTCTTGTCGGAAACATTGTCGACAGCTCGGATATCCTGATGACCTGCACCGTTTCCGGAAACGACATAGCCGTTAAACTCATGAAATCAGAGCACAGCGACAATCTCGTAAACCTTGAGGTTGTCCTTGAAGGCTATGAAATTCCGAAAGGATATTCAATAAAAGAAATCCCTGTCGGCGATTATCCGAAAACGATTATCTATGAAAATATTGCCGCAGGAATTACAGGGGTTAAGCAGGTTTCAATAAGAGGTTTGTTTAAGGACGGAACTTCAAAAATTATCTGGATGAGCAGTCTGAAGATGACGTGAGTAAATCACGGTCTTCATATTTTTTATTTAATAAAGCCGTTCGATTTGTCGGTATTCAGTCCGTGATAGAGAATACACGCCTCCTTATTGCACCGCGGATTTCCCATATGATATTTGCAGACGATTATTTTCGGGAGAGGAATTTCAACCCAGAGATTGTTGGATATGAATTTTGAAGCGTAAAGAATTGTCAGATATGTGTTTCTCACACAGCAGTTTTTATTTCCGGTATTATTCTGATTACCTGTGTGCCCCATACAGTAGCCTGTGAGTTTGTTTGACAGGTCGGTTCTCAAATCCTCATCCATATCATCTGAAAGGGCTGTTCGCATTGCAATTCCCATAGCAAGAGGGATACCGCAGAATCCGCCGAGCTTACACATTGATGTTGGACAGAACACTGTCTTGAGTGTAATCTCCTTTTTCACTTTTTCAAAATCCTTGACATGCCCACCGTTATTTTTGAAAGCTGTGAGGACTGAAGCAAAAACAACAATTGAGTGCTTGCATCCGACAAGATTTGATTCGGGCAGGCACATTATTTTATCCGCCATTTCAATCGGGTCGACAATTTTTGTATTTTTTGTAAATTGGTCTATGATGTCAAAATATTGCACCGATGCACATTTGTTGCAGATATAATGTCCGTTTTTACAGTAACTGTTTGAAATGAAGTTTTTACCGCAGATGTCGCAGACCCTTTCAACCAAATCATATCCCTGCACTACGTCGCTTCCGCATACAGGGCATTTGCTATATATATTTACCATGATTTTTGCCTAAAATGCCTTAATATATTTTTATTATTGTCTGTTATATATTAATATTATGATACGCTTTTATGTTTGTTGTATTCCAATAAAATATCCCATAACCCTAAACTTTCCTAACTTTTTCAAAAAACTTCTGCCCATACACTGAAAAATTATTTACTGTATCCCGCCGTATTAAAAATAACCAAATGCAGTACCGCATAAATCCAAAAAACGGCGACACCCTTTCAATACTCGGCTACGGATGCATGAGATTTTCAAAAACCGGCGGCGTCATAACAAACCAGAAGAAAACCGAAGAAGAACTGCTTTATGCATACGAAAACGGAGTAAACTACTTCGACACGGCTTACATATATCCGGGAAGCGAAGCAGCTCTTGGGAAATTCATCGCAAAAATCGACCGCTCAAAAATATTTATCGCCACCAAACTCCCGCATAGTCAATGCAGAAAAAAAGAGGACTTTGAAAAAATATTTTCCGAACAGCTTTCAAGGCTTGGAACCGATTACATCGACTACTACTTAATTCATATGCTCTCTGACACAGAAACATTCGAGCGGCTGAATAAAATCGGATTCGCAAAATGGGCTGCCGAGAAAAAATCCGCGGGGAAAATCAGAAATCTGGGATTTTCATATCACGGCAGTTCATCGGAATTCAAAAAAATAATCGACTGCTTCGATTTTGATTTCTGCCAGATTCAGTTCAACTACATGGACGAAACAACTCAGGCGGGTTCTGAGGGGCTTTTCTACGCCGCAGAAAAAGGACTGCCCGTAATAATTATGGAGCCTCTTCGCGGCGGAAAACTCAGCAGACTTTCGGGCAGCTCCGCAAAAATCATTGAATCGGCAGAACCGAAGCGTTCGGCTTCGGAATGGGCTCTTCGATGGATTTGGAATTATCCACAGGTTACTGTGGTTCTTTCCGGCATGAACGACATTGAGCAGGTTAAAGAAAACGTCAGGGTTGCCTCTGAAGCAAAAGAAAATGAGTTAAGCGAGAGCCAGCTTGAAATGTTTCGTGAGATAAAAGAGGAAATCAACCGTGAAACTAAAATTCAGTGCACCGGATGTGCTTATTGTATGCCGTGCCCGCACGGAGTTGACATCCCAAGCTGTTTTGCCGCATATAACCGCTGTTACACAGACGGATACTTGAGCGGGTTTATTTCCTACATAATGACTACCTCGCTGAAAGAATCCAAATCCATTGCCTCGAAATGCGTCAGCTGCGGTCTCTGCGAGAAAAAATGTCCGCAGCATTTGCTTATCAGGGAAAATCTACAGGAGGTTTCTTCTGTTCTTGAGGGAGTTATGTATAAGACGAGCAGTTTCGTCGGAAATGTTTTTCTTAAGAAGCGGATAAGATGAACACAGGAACAAAAATTGCGGCAGGACTTTTTATCGGCTCAGTAATTCTTAC
>JAUNXW010000069.1:4484-8002 GCA_030539595.1 Methanocorpusculum sp.
GCGGAACTTAAAAAATAAAATTAGGCTGAAAAATCAGCGTCTGATTGTAATCATGACTTCATCAATCATAATTACGTCGACTGCCATTCCGGAAACCGAGTAAACATACGAAGTTGTCCACGCGTTTTCGGGAACTGCGGTCTCTTCGCCGTCAACGAGTATTGTCTTCGGCGGGTTAACTTTATCTTCATCTGACAGAGCCTTTACTGCGTTCATAAATGCACCGGCTTTTGCACGGAGCGTTTTACCAACCACTCCTTTGTTGAAAACAACCTCGCCGACCTTTTTCTCTAAGGCAGGCTCTTCTGCTTTCCAGATTACGTTTCCGTTGATTGTTCGTCCGAGGTCTCCGCCGTCGTTTATGTTGTGGTTTGGTGTGTAAATTGTAACCTCGCCGACAGGCGCGTTGAGCGCAAGACCTGCGTCGTGCTTGTATTTTCTCAATAGCCCGACGATGTTTACGATTAAATCACCGTCGCGGACTGCGTTCTCATCTTCATATTTGAAGGTCGTCCACTCATGGTCGATGATTCTCTTGCCGCTTGATAAGTGCGAGTAGCATTCCTGTGCGAAGAAAGGAATATAAGGCGAAAGCATTGTGCACAGAGCGTCAAGCGTTGTCTTAAGTGTGTAGACTGCGCCCGCTCTTTCCGGTTCTTCGCTGTAAAGTCTGCCCTTGACAAATTCAAGATATTCATCTGCTAAGACATTCCATGCAAAGTCGCGTATGAGTTTCAGTCCTTTATCAAAGAGGTAAGCGTCCATCGCTTCGGTGACGCCTGCAACAGTCTTTGAGAGATTTGCAAGCATCCACTTGTCGATTAAAGTTGATGGCTCGTTTGTTTCGGGGACTTTGCTTTCTTTTTGAATCTGCATTAAGGAGAAGCGGACGATGTTCCACATTTTTGTCTGGAATCTTGACGCTGAAATTACGTCGTTCCAGTTGAAGAGAATGTCCTGACCTGTTGATGAACCTGCAGCCGCCCACTGTCTGAGCGCGTCAACACCGTAAGGTCCCATAACATCTTCGGGACCTATTACGTTTCCGCGCGACTTCGACATCTTGAATCCGTCTTCGCCTAAGACCATTCCGTTGATTAAGATTCCGTCCCACGGTTTTTCACCGATGAGCGCCATGCTTCTGAGAATGGTGTAGAAAGCCCATGTTCTGATGATATCGTGTCCCTGCGGGCGAATCTGTGCGGGGAAATACGGCGGTTTTCCAGAACCGTCCCAGCCTGTTACGTGAAGGTCTGTGATGGATGAATCCATCCATGTATCGAGGACATCTTTTTCGCCCGTGAAACTTATTCCGCCGCACTTGGGGCAGGCATGTTTGGGCTTGTCTACTGTCGGGTCAATCGGTAAATCCGCTTCGTCAGGCAGAATCATTTCGCCACACTTATCGCAGAACCAGACAGGAATCGGAGTTGCGAAGATTCTCTGGCGTGAAATACACCAGTCCCACTCCATCTGCTCAGCCCAGTTCTCAAGGCGCTGAAGCATGTGTTCTGGATACCACTTAATTTCTCTTGCCGCTTTTACAATTTCGTCGCCTTTGACTTTGACGAACCACTGTTTTTCGGAAAGAATCTCAATCGGCGTCTTGCATCTCCAGCAGCCGCCGACTCTTTGATGAAGTGGCTCCTGACGGTTGAGAATGCCTTCGGCTTTCATATCCGCGATGATTGCCGCACGGCATTCTTTTGTGGTCATGCCTTCGTATTTTCCGCAAATTGCGGTCATTGTGCCTTTGGTTGTGAGAGCCTTGCGGAGCGGTAAGTGGTGCTTTTTCCACCAGAATACATCGGTCTTGTCACCGAATGTACAAATCATCACAGCGCCCGAACCGAAGTTCATGTCGACCGCGTCGTCTGCAATTATTTTTACGTCGTGACCGAAGATCGGGACGCGGAGGGTTTTTCCGACAATATTTTTATAGCGTTCGTCTTCGGGGTGAACGGCAACTGCAACGCAGGCTGCGAGCAGTTCGGGTCTTGAGGTTGCGATTTCGAGCCCGTCGAAGTTGAAGTAGTTGAGGGAACTGTCTTCTTCGTAGTAGGAGACTTCGGCAAATGCTATTGCTGTTTCACAGCGTGTGCAGTAGTTTACAGGATGTTCGTCCTGATAGATGTAGCCCGCTTTGAGCATTCTGAGGAAAGAAAGCTGTGTCTTTGCGAAGTAGTAAGGCTCCATCGTGATGTATTCGTTGCTCCAGTCTATTGAGTATCCCATCGTTCTAAGGGACTGGCGCATTTTTATGATATTTTCTTTGGTGAGGTCGCGGCACATCTGACGGAATTCTTCGCGGGATACGTCGTTTTTGGTTATGTGGTGGGTTTCTTCGACTTTGACTTCTGTCGGAAGACCGTGGCAGTCCCAGCCCTGCGGAAACATTACATTGTATCCGTTCATGCGCTTGTATCTGGCGATGATATCCATATATACCCAGTTAAGAGCGTGACCGATGTGAAGTTTTCCTGTCGGATACGGCGGCGGGGTGTCGATTACATATTGCGGTTTTTTCGAGTGTTTGTCGAAATAGAAATCGCTGTCGTTCCACCGGTCAAGCCAGTGCTTTTCGACTTTTGCGAAGTCATAATTTTTCGGCAGAGCGTCTGCACCGCCGTTTTCTTTTGCGGATTCCTCTATTGGCATGCGGATTAATATTTGGTTTTTATACCATATAATCTATGAGATTATTCTTAAGGCGAAATGAGTTTGTACAATGGTGAATTCTATAATATAAATTAATCCATAAATGATTGTTGTCCTGTGATTTCTGGTCTTAGGGTACATCACGACACTAAGAAATACCAATAAAAAAACTTTGTCTAACGAATTTAATCACTATTGGACAAACTCATTTTACACATAATCAATATCAGGCAACTATTTAATCTGGTATCCCCCACTATACTACAATTAAAAAATGTTAGACGTAATCTTAAGTCCTGCGGTACTTCCGTGGATTTTAATTGCACTCGGCGCTTTGTTTCTGCTTATTGAAGCCGGTTCGCCCGGATTTTTCATGGCAATCCCCGGAACAGCTTTAGTTGCTCTCGGACTGTTTGCATTCTTCGCTTATGATTTACTCGCAACGCCCGTAGGCATAGCAGTTGCCGTAATTGCCGCACTGATTGCGGCAATTGTAACAATAATTGTCTACAAAAAAATCTCTCCCGACCAAAAACCTACAACCGTAACCAAAGACACGATTGCAGGAAAAAAAGGAGTGGTGACCGTTGAAGTAAATCCAAACGACATCTCCGGAAAAGTTGAAATCAGCGGCTCAGTCTGGAGTGCAAAAAGCATTGGAGAAGTAATTCCTGTTGGAAAAGTAATCGAAGTGGAATCCTCGGACGGGGTTCACTTAATCGTTAAAGAGGTCTGAAAATGGATGTAATAACTTTACTCGCAATTATTCTTGTATTAATTATACTGTTCCTTTTCGCAAAAGGAGTGGTAATTGTTCAACCGTATCAAAAAGGTCTGGCAATAAGGCTCGGAACTTACAC
>JAUNXW010000070.1:0-1623 GCA_030539595.1 Methanocorpusculum sp.
AATTGGTCCAAGAGACACAAATGCGCCGAAACTTGTTGTTTCAACAACAATCCCTTCGATAACTTCCTGTAAAGCCAGGCGGAGAACAACTGCTTCAAAGTCAACATCATAGTAAACTCCTCCGTCGCTGTAAATTATTTCTCCGTCGCCGACGCGGTCAACGCCTGTGACTGCGATAAAGATACCCATCTCTTTATCGACACTGCCTTCAAACTGTTCCTGTAAAACATCCAGAATAACAGTGTTCAAATCGTCGCCCATACGCTCCGGGGGAACTCTTACTTTGTCATTTAACTTAAGCTTATAATACATATTTTTTCCAACTCACTTCTTCCGAATTATTTTCCGATTAATTCAAGCCTGCTTCTTGACCTGAGAACTATAACAGGAACACGCAGTTCAAGCAATTTTTCTTTTAATATCCTATCATTTGTAACTACAACAGCATTAA
The DNA here is from genome assembly GCA_030539595.1 of Methanocorpusculum sp. Lineage (GTDB taxonomy): Archaea > Halobacteriota > Methanomicrobia > Methanomicrobiales > Methanocorpusculaceae > Methanocorpusculum. Next base: position 452 of record JAUNXW010000070.1, read on the forward strand.
ATTCACGTGCCGCTTTGACAACTTTATCGTCAACGGGGATGTCGTCATCCATTTCAGGAAGAACAGTGCAGCGTTCCGATAAAGTCAATCCAAACTTTGCAGCGGCTGATTTTTTACTGTTTCCGGCTGAAAGCCCGCGCAGTTCGTACACCACCTCAGCAGGTACGAGCGCGGTAAAAGAACCTATGAGTTCTCTTAAGCCTTCAAACAAATCAATGTTGAACTGCGCAGGCATCATTAATGCGTTTGTGTCCAATACTACATTCACTCAGTCAATACACCCATTCCGATTAAACGCCATCTTCCGCCGACCTGACGGCTTATGGCTATGCGCGAACCGACTTCGGCACATACAGGACGTTTTAAGATGACTTCTGCGGTATTTTTCTTTGCGGCGGTTACGATTCCCACAGTTACGGCTGTTCCGACCGAAAGCATCAGCGGTTCTTTCAGTCTGAGCGGGTCGATATTGAGTTCTGATGATGAACCGACAACGCGCTCCATCAGTCTGAGCTCAAATCTGAGTTTGTCCCACACGGGCGGAAGGCTTCCGGGAATTCCCGCAACCTGACCGACAAGTGTATCGCTTTTTGTAAGCGACGGATCGAGTTTTGTTCCGATTGCAGCAAGTCCTCCGGGTGTTGCTGTCTGAACTTTGCGGGAGGCTTTGTTCATAGAGGTTACCTTGGTTGTAATTGCCTCCCACTTCGCTTTGTTCTCGGAAATATACTGGCGTCCTGGTCTTATTTCTATCTCGTCGCCTTCGCGGAACTCTCCGCGGATAAGTGAACCGCCTATTACACCGCCTTTGATTTCCTTCCAGGAACTGCCCGGGCGGTTTACATCGAAAGAACGGGCAATCAGCATTACTGGACTTGCCGATGCATCGCGCTCAACATCCGGAATTGTTGTGTTGAGTGCATCAATAAGCATTCCGAAGTTGATTTTTTTCTGTGCCGAAACGGGTATAATCGGTGCGTTTTCTGCAACCGTTCCTTTAACGAATGCTTTTATCTGTTTATAATTTTCAATCGCCTGTTTCTGCGGCACAACATCGATTTTATTCTGAACAATTACGATGTTTTTAATTCCCGTGAGTTCAAGAGCCATCAGATGCTCTTTTGTCTGCGGCTGCGGGCATGGCTCGTTGGCTGCAATTACAAGCATCGCGC
>JAUNXW010000070.1:1633-7916 GCA_030539595.1 Methanocorpusculum sp.
TCGCGCCGTCCATTATGGCAGAGCCGGAAAGCATTGTAGCCATTAATGTTTCATGTCCCGGAGCATCAACAAAAGAAACCGAGCGCACAGGCTCAAGTTTACTTCCGCAGGTAGGGCATGTATCTGTGTACGTCCAGCCGTCTGCTCCTCCGCATTTTTTACATTTGTAAAATGTTGCGTCGGCATATCCGAGGCGAATTGAGATTCCGCGCTTCAGTTCTTCACTGTGGCGGTCTGTCCAGCATCCTGTGAGCTGGCTTACTAATGTCGTTTTACCGTGGTCGACGTGACCAACGACTCCGATATTTATGTTTGGTATTGTAGGGTCATGCAAAGAAACCGTAACCTCCTCATGTCTTATATTATTTGATGTCAATACTGATATATTTGTGTGATTGAAGAATCCTTTGTTTGTAGATAAGCGGATATTAATTATCCCCCGCCCTCACAGCTCTGGTCGGTATTCTGCCAGGCCGATTCCTGCATTTCACGGATTTTTTCCTGCTCGTCAATTATATCTTTTCTGACATCGGACTTCTTTGAAGATTCTTTAACAATCTCATTTATTGCGATAAGCTGGTCTGTTCTGTAGCAGAGACCTGTTGTATCAAGTTCCGCGAAATCGTATCCGTTCTCATTTGACAATGAAACTATCTTACCCACAGTTCCTGTGCGTGAGTATCTGACAGTCTGACCTATTTCAAGACCCATTAATAGATAATTGCTTTAATGGAGTATAAACCTGCGGATTAAAAAAAAATCAGTTAACGGTAAGACCGTTTATCACAGCATCTTCCGACACTGAGATGGTCTTGCCTGTTTCTGCAATTCTGTAAAGGCTCGCTGCTTTTACGTCTCCGTTTCCGTCGGTTGAATACGGAACAACAAACTGACCGTTAACACTCTGCTGTTTGTATGTAAATGTTCTGCCCTGATTTGTAATCAGGTCAATTTCTATTGTACCTTCACCGTTGATTACAGCACCTTTGACATATTCAAAAGTCTTGACGTAAGACATTCCTGTATAATATTCTCCGGATTCGTAAACCATTCTGAAGTGCTGGAGTGCCGAAACATCAACACTCGGCAGATAATAACTCTTGGCAGCATTTGTTTCTCCCGCTGAAATCACATACGCATATTTGCCTGCGTTAGTGTTTGACGTCTTTGAGTTGTAGGTATCCGCGGCTGCACGTGCTGCATCGGCATCCTCATAGTATTTTGTTGATGAGATTACAGGAACTCCGTATCCTGCGCTTGAATCGGTCAGCGCAACATAAACTCCGCCTGCTTTAACATATGAACCGTCGAACATCTGAAGTTTCACTGTCAGCGTATTGTAATAATCCGGTGTATATGTGTACGTATATGAATACTGACCGTTTGAATTCTCAAGGAAATTGTAATAGTATGGCGAGGTCTGTTTTTCAGGGTCTGCCCAGACTGTTATAGCGGCAAAGATATCGTTTGCCATGATGTAATCGGTCATAATATATTTTGAACCGAGATAATCAAGTTTTTCTGTGATATTGGTCTCATTCTGATTTACAAGAACTTCTGCTACACCGTATTCACCGGCAACTCCTGCCTGGAACGGGTTTGCATTGGGTATCCGTTCACCGATTGTTGTGATATAGTGTCCGTAATCCCACCAGGATAATACTCCGTAAGCTTCTTTGGGATAGGCGAAGTCATCTTTGCTGTAAATTTTATAATAGTCAAGACCTGTTTCCGGAGTGTTTTCAGAAAGCCACTCTGTTGCATCTTTCCAGAATACATTCGGGTCGCCGTATGCCGAACCTGCGGACTGATTTACAGCAGATACCGCAGATACTCCTAAAAATGCCGCGGCAATTACAATCACAACCACAAGCAGTGCCACTCTTGCACCATTTGGTTTGTTTGATTCAGTTTTAACAGTCTGTTTGTTCCCTGTTTTCTTTAACGGCTTTTCAGCAGGCTTTTCGACATTTCTGTTTTTGAAATTTTCAGCAAGCAGAAGAATATCTTTTCCGGCAACAGATATCACAAAGGATACGCAGACTGCCGCAAGAAGCGCAACGTTTGCCGCAAAGTAATACTCCCAGCGTATGTGTGAGCAGGTTGCAACAAACATCAGAACTGTCCATATTAATACGAAAAGTGCAGCAGGAGACTCCTTCTTCCAGATATTGTATGCAAGAACAATGAATCCGCCGACTGCAAGAATAACTCCCCAGTTGTAAGACGCAAGAGCGCTTTCAATCGACCAGCCCTGCATCTCGGCAACCGTTGATGCAGTTGCGTTGCTTGTAAAGAAACCGCTGAGCGAGCCGAATATTGCATTGAATACATCAGGCAGGGCAATAAAGCATATCAGCAGTCCTGCTGCCGCAAGAACTACAAGTGAACCCAGATAATAATACCATGGTTTTTCGTATTTCTGAATCAGTTTTAATATCAGATAAAGAATAACCGTTCCGAGAATTATTGCAATATGCGCAAAGAACAGACCGAATGAATATGTAGTAAATGTGAACGAGAACTCTTTGATTCCGTAAATCATCAGACCAAGAGATGCAATCAAGAATGTGATTATATTAAGTGACAGCAGATATTCTGTAGGTTTACCCGATTTGTAATCCAAGATAAACTGAATCAGTGTGCATATTGCCGCAAACAATCCGAAAACAACCATGGTTGTCATTGTAAGCAGACCGAGGATATATGCAGCGCCGCAGATAACTCCATAAATTAACGGCAGTTTTAATGTTGAGATATTTTTGAAATCTATGCTTCTGTCACGTAAGGCTATCAGGCTCCAGACATAGCACAAGCAAAACAGTGTGGAAAACAGTGTCTCTGCAATATGATGGTCGAAATGTCCGTAAAGCGAACGGGATAGATATGTTCCGCCGATTACCGCAATAAACAATGCTGCAAGAATTCCTGTTTTCCAGTCGCCGAGTTTTTTGCCGAGGAAAAACATAACCGGAACCATAAGCATTCCAAGAAGTGCCGGAACCCATGATACAACGGTTATAATATCAACTCTTGATGCAGCTCCCGCAATTATCGCAAGAATTGATGAAATCCATGTGAACAAAGGTCCCCAGACAATATCCTGACCTGTCGGGAATAATGTCATAGGTTCAAATGAGATATAGCCGAGTCCGTTTGCGAGGGCAACTTCAACCAGACGCAGATTGTACCATGCGTCGGGACCGGCTGTCATTCCTCCGGTTCCGGCTAAAGTGTACATCGGTATTATTCGAATCAGCAGTGCAATCAGTGCACAGACAGCAATGCTGACTCCGATAATACCGTAACGATATCGTTTATCTTTCCAAAAACTGAGATTCATAAGTATCACTAAACTGTTTTATAGTATTATGTATTCAACTATAATTAGATAAGTTAGTTGGATTGCTGAAAGGGATTTATTCTCAAAGAGATAATAAGAAGTAGATGGAAACTGGATTTGCTGTAGTTGGCTGTTTGAAGTGCAGAAGAAAAATGGTTGCAGATGTAAGTTGCGATACAAAAACATGTCAGTGCGGAGCAAAAATTAATCTTAAAAAGACTAAACTGCTGTTTGTATCAGAATCCGCTGAAGAGGCTGGTAATTATCTGAGGAAAATAAATTCTTCCGGCAACTCGGGATTTTCAAGTGCGGAGATTCCAAAAGGGTTGGGCGAAGACCTGTAGGAAGATGTTTTTGACCTGCTAAGACAAATAATTATTTATGTCAATTAAGAAAATGCTCTTTGCAGTGCTCGTTGTGTTTGTGCTGGCACTGATTACTGCAGCGCCTGTATGCGCAACGGTGATTTATCCGTATACAAATATTAACGATCCGACGCTTACGGCAGGTACAACTCTTGTGATGATTTCAGACCCGAACAAAGTAATTAACATTCTCGGAGACGGGACAAATGTTTATTTTGACAGTACATCGTTTACAAAAGGAACATACACATCGTCTCAAAAGGGAGTTAACTATTATGTTACAACGCCAGACTCAACGATTCAGATTTTGAGAAACGGAATTGCCGGAGCGGAGATTTACAATAAACAGATATCTTCATCGGAATTTCTTAAAATTATTGTAACACCGACAAATCCCGATTATTTCCCTTACGCGCTCAGTATTAAAACCGATGCGGGAGGTGTGACTACATTTTTGGGAGACACCGACACCTCAATTTTTGCACCGAATGGTCTCAAAAGAGAGGGCAACAGCCTTGTTATGACTACTAAGCCTCTGAAAGATATCGGAATTATATCCGGTTCATTTGATGTTGCGGCACTGTATAACAGTTCAATTTTCAGAAGCGGGATACCTGAAAGTTATCTTACCGGAACATATTATTCGGAACAAAAAGCAGGTTCGCAAACGCCTACAGTAACACCTACACCGACCAAAACAGAGACGCAAACTCCTACGGCAACGCCGACTAAAACAGAAACACCTTCACCTACACAAACCATAACCGAAATTCCGACAACATCTGCTCCGACATCAACAGCAGTGCCGACTGCGTCTCCTGTTTGCGCTGCAGTTCTCCTTACCGGAGTTGCGGCTGCGGGACTGATCGCGCTGAAACGTAAATAATTTTTTCAAAACAGAAACAAAATTTTTGAGTAGGGCAAAAGCCCAAACTCTATATTGCAATGGGATTTATTTACGGTGCTGTGTTGTGTTTACCTTGCGGGTAATATAACCTGCAACACGGTTCCGAATCATTTTGCTTTCGATAGTTGTGATTTCCTGAACTACCTTTTTGTTGTCGTCGAAACTGCCGTTGAAGCTTCCTGCGTGCTGTTCTAACAGGGCTGTGCCCATGCTTTTGATATAACTTGGCTTAATTCCCATGAGTATTTCCTCAGATGTCTATAGTTGTAGACGTTCTGATATGATAAGTATTCTGTTTGCAGCTTCTTCTGGAGTTGTGCCGAGTATATATATTGAGCCGCCTGTGACAGGTTCATTTTCTGCGGCAATTGCAAGAGGCACGCCGTTTTTACAAATGAAGGAAACACCCCATTCCATCGTGGAAATGCCTTTCGGATATTTTGCGACGTCATATTTTTCAACTTCGATAAACGTTTCTTTAACGGTTTGATAAATATCATCGTTTAACTTTATGTTTACCGCAGCGCGAACTTCGGGGTCAAAGCGCATAACTGTCAGAATTATGCGGGTGATGGGCTCGTCAATTCCAAATCCGACACTTTCGTTTGCGGCGACCGCTACATCTTTTGTATCTTTTGCGTCGAATGTCGCGTAAGCAATTCTGACTCCGCCTTTTGGAATCATGTATCTTGATATGTCAAGGATTTTTCCGTGAGCCTGCTGTAAGTCGCGCAGAACAGCGGACTGATTTTTTGCGCCCATTCAGATCAGCCCTAACTCATCTTTTACGGCGGTGATTTCATCTATTGCAATTTGATAGAGTTTTTCGCGCTCAACAATTTTGTCTCCGAGCGCTATTCTGGTTCTGTCGCAGCCTGCAGCAAAAGAGGGTGTTTTGTATTTTTTGGCTATTGTCTTTGTTGTGACTTCCGTAATTTTTCTGCCTTTGACGTAAGCGCAGGCAATTACAAGACCAGAGACACTGTCTGCAGCCTGAAGAGCAATTTCAATCGGGGTTGTATAATCTTCACCGAAAATCATGTGATTGTGGCGTTTTATGGGTTCGGCAATCTCATCGTCAACTCCTGCTGATTTGAGTATGTCGTAACCCGCGAGACCATGTTTGGTCATATCTTCGTTGATTTCTTCAAAATCTATGTCGTGAAGTATCCCGATAACTTCAAAGAGATTTTCATCCTGCTTCAGTTCTTTGGCAAGACCTTTCATAACCGCGGAAGTAGATATACAGTGACCTATTAATGATTCTGACTTTACGTGCTGCTTTAATAACGTCAGCGCTTCGGTTCTATCCATGTTTATATATTGGTAACCGAAACGGATAAAAGCACACTTTGAGTTTCGGCACTTATAATATCTGATACGTTGAATCTAATAGATATGAGAACAGACTGGATACTTGATGTAGTCATCGGTGTTACATCAATTATATTATTTGCACTGATGCTTTTGTTTTTGCCGACAATTCTGCCTCAGGCATACGGATACGCGGCGGCATTTTTGATTTTTGTCGCATACCTTACAATAATGGGACTTACTGTTGTTAAAAATTCCATAGGTAAAAATAAGAAATAATCTATTTTCTTTTTTATTATAGTATGGATTTTTATGTGAGTAATGCAATAGATTAAATCTATGTTAGATGAGTCA
>JAUNXW010000216.1 GCA_030539595.1 Methanocorpusculum sp.
ATTTTTAATGGGGGGTGAGAGAATATCAAGGTGTCGGAATGTTAGTTAGCATACTGAAAAATTAAACAATCTCACCGAGTTTCTCAAGACCTGAAAACCATTTCCAAATGGGCTGAATAACTATATCACCCTCAGTCTTTTCAGTATCTTCGGAAAGAATAATTTTCTTTACCTGACGGTAACTGTGTTTATTCTCAAACTCAGTCAGTCCTTTAAATTCACGTGCAGGAATATCATCAGAATAACAAACATTAATGCATATCAGAGAATCATCAGACTGAACAACAAAATCAACCTCTGTCGTGTTTCCTTCTTTCCAGTAAAAAGGCTCAAAACCATGCCTCATAAGCTCAATACATACAGCGTTTTCAGCAAGCCTGCCCGTGTCCTGAGAAAAAGTAAATGAAACTCTGTTGCGAAGCCCGTTGTCAATAACATACATCTTCTTCTCATTTCTTATCTGCTCTTTAAGAGAATATGAAAAAAACTTAACCGGAAACAGAAGGTTTGCGTCCTCAGCGCCGTTCAGGTAGTCCTGAACGGTAATAGGACTGCACTCAAATAATTTTGACAACCCTTTATATGACATAGGAAGAGAAACGTTCGTTATCAGATAATGCAGGATTTTTGAAAGCAGACCCGATGAATGAATTCCGTGAGCCTGAATAATATCACGGAAAACAATACTGTCATAGTATGCATTAATAAGTTCGCCTTTTGTATCATTATTATCTGAATTGACTACAGCCGGAAAACCTCCGAAGTTCAGATATTCATTAAGTTCAGAAATAAACTCATAGCGTTTTGACAATGCTGAGAGATTTGTTTTCGGAATTTCAAATGACTTAAATTTAAGATACTCTGAAAAACTCAGCGGGTAAACTGTTATAGGAATGTATCTGCCCGATAGAAGTGTTCCTGCTTTTGATTCAAGAAGGTGTGACGATGAACCGGATATTATTATTCTTGTATTTCCTTCATCATAGAGTGCTTTAAGCCGTGCGGGAAAATCCTGTATCATCTGGACTTCATCAAGAAACAGCCAGATGAGATTTGGGTTTCCGGTTTGTTTGCGGAATGTGTCAATTATTTCTTCTATTGGGTCTGAGAGTTTTTGAACCTCAGGAGCGTCACATGATATGAATAATATTTCTTCGGGTTTTGCTTTTTTGTTTGTTATTAAATGGTTTATTGTCTGATGCATCAGTTTTGTTTTTCCGGCTCTTCTGACGCCTCCGATGATGATTATTTCTTTTGTGTCTATGTATCGGATTATTTTATTAAGATAATTTTCTCTGATGATTCCTGTATCTATGGGTTTTCCGCTCCACCATGGATTTTGCCTGAGCATTAGCCCTGTAGTGTCTGCCATGCATTATGATATTGGTGTGATATATCATAAATGTATCTTTTAGATATATTGTAATATATCTATATTGTGTGATTTGGATATAATGCGGTAATAATTATGGGGCTGTGCAATAGTGGATTCATATATATTATATTGCCTATGAAAACTTTTTATTGAGATTATTCTGACAGATGAGTACATCACGATTCAAAAACTTATAGTTTTCTCTGCTGAAAAACCTAAAGGTTTCCGCATTGGACAAACTCTCTTAGTACTAAAAATCACCCGCAACCATTATCATCCTCAAAAAACAAATACACACATAACATATGATAATTTGGCACATATGCCAAAAATACATATCAACATTCGGCAGTGATACCCATGCGCAGAAACATATACAACTCTTTAATCAAATGGAAAAACAACCCTGAAAGAAAACCGCTAATACTGAAAGGTGTTCGTCAGTGCGGAAAAACATGGATACTCAAGGAATTTGCGGAACAAAATTATGAAGACACAGCCTACTTCAACTTTGAAGGAAATGAAGCGCTTATAGAATGTTTTACTCGGAACATGGACACAGACCGAATCCTAAAAGAACTCGGTCAGCTCAGACACAAAGCAGTGGATATAGAAAAAACCGCAGTCATCTTCGATGAAATACAATTCTGCCCTCAGGCGCTGACATCCCTGAAATATTTCTATGAAAATATGCCGC
>JAUNXW010000071.1 GCA_030539595.1 Methanocorpusculum sp.
ATCTTTTTGATTGTATCATCATCTGATTCATTTTCGCGGCAGACTTTCATGGCATTGTCAAAATTACCTCTGCGTCTGTAAATATCTGCCAAAAGACACGCACACATATCTTCATTTAATGATAATTCATCCGAAAAAGACAGAAGAATATTTGATGCATACAAACGGAACTCATCCGCATTAACCTTATCTCCCCTGTCATCACATGCCCATGCAGCCGATAAAAATTTAATTAAGGCACTGTCAGAATTTTTTTCAGCCTCAAATTTTATCAAAGCACTCTTAAAATAAGAAGCCGCAAGACTGTTCATACCCGTCTTCGCGGAATTTTCATTAACACTGACATAATCCTCGCTCTTTAAATAAGAAATAATATCAGGAGTTGCCTCACCGATATCATCCGATGCATAATGACAGTTCGGACACTCCATAATCTTAAGTTCAAGCGTATAACGTTCAAGCGGTGCGGGACGTGTATCCAAATCCTGACTTCCGAAAGAACAAGTCGATGTCAATACCCTGTGTTTTGACTTTGTGCCGCACACAGCACAAGTAACCTCAATTTCTTCAAACGTTGTCATTAATTACCTCACTGATAAGCTCTGTCCATCTGATTTAAGTAAACAGATGATGTTACAGAATTTATATCTTCTGTATCGCTTTTCTTTGAACTTGCATATCTTCCGTAAGTCTCAGCAAGTTCCCTGCACGCATGAATTTCATCAGCTCTTCTCTCAGTCAGGGGTTTTGAAGACTTAATCGCATCAGCAACATCACTTGCAAGAAGAACCTTATCTCTTGCAAATGAATGAATCAGTGCCTCATGCACTGCACTTTCAATTTCAGCACCGGAATAACCTCTGGAAACATCTGCAAGCAAATCCATCTCTGATTTACTGAACAGTTTCTTATCCGCTTTTTTAAGATGAATTGAAAGAATTTCTTTACGTTCATCTTTATTGGGCAAATCAATAAAGAACGTTTCATCAAACCTTCCTTTACGCATAATCTCCGAAGGCAGTTTTTTAACACTGTTAGCCGTTGCCACAATAAACACCTCAGCCTCTCTTTCCTGCATCCATGAAATAAAAGTGCCGAACACATGCGCCGTAGCTCCGTGATCTCCATCGCTTGAGGGACTGTTTCCCGCAAGACCTTTTTCAATTTCATCAATCCATAGGACACACGGAGCAACAGAATCAACACAGGCTAAAGCATTTCTCATATTTTCTTCGGACTGACCAACCCACTGACCGAACATTCTCCCGAAATCCAACAGAACTAACGGATAATTCAGTGTTTTTGCAACAGTCTTAGCCGCAAGAGATTTGCCTGTTCCGGGAGGTCCTATAAGAAGAATACCCTTCGGAGTTTTTATGCGATATTTTTTCGCTTCAGGACTGAATGCTTCTTTTCTGTATTCAATCCACTCCTTAAGTTTATCAAGCCCCCCAACATCATCAAATGTAGAATCACATTCATAATATTGAAGCAGACCGCTGTCGTTGATTAACTGTTTCTTTGCTTTGATTATCAAAGGAACCTCATCTTTAGTAAGTTTACCTGTGGTAACGACCGCTTCGGAATATGCACGTCTTGCTTCGCTGAGCGTAAGCCCCAGAGCTGCTTTTACAAGGGCATCTGATTTATCAAATTTACCATTATAGAAACAGAAATTTTTAGCGGTATCGTCTAAAACATTTCTTAATGCTTCTTCATCTGGAAAATGGCATTCAATCAAAGCAACATCATGTATCAGTTCAAGCGGTATTTTTGCAACAGGCTGAACCAGAATCAGAGTTCTGTCTTTTAATCCGGACTGTGCAACCATCTTGATTGAACTGATTATATCCGCGTTCGGCATTATTCCAGAGGTATTGGTCTGCATGTCTTCCATTACAAGAATGGTACAGTTTTGTTTTGGGTCGATAAACCATTGAATCGCCGATTCTTCACTCTTTGGAAGCAGACCATCTGATTTTTCATAATCATGACCTGACTCGGCATGTTTTTTTAATTCGTACTCATACTCTATTGCCTGTTCAAGCAGTGATTTTTCTGATTTCTTCAATCTGTTTTTTGAATCATCCGGCGGAGGCTCAAATATACACGGTTTGGTTTTTGCCGCAACAACACCTTGTGCTTTGTTCCAAAAGTAAACATGGCGTTCGTATTTTTCAGCAGCCTCGGTTACTTTTGATTTAATATATTCCGGGTCTGAAGTTACAATCTGAATTACCGGAGTTCTTGCTTTGATAAGCATTAATAACTTATCTTCAATGTTGTTTGGCATTTTTTTACACCTCATGTTTTTCAGGAATCATAGTGACAATTGAATATTTTATTTCATAACATGTATGAATTCTATTCAATGCTGCTTGTGATGCCTTACAACATATTCTGTCATTATATTGATATAAATATTTGTAACCAATTTGGATTATAATTTTAGAGGTAATTTTATTGTCAGTGGCTAACAACATAAATAAACCATAATTATTTCATAAATATATTGTGATTAATCATATATTTAATACATCAACGCGCACCAAATAAAAATTATAATCATCAAATTTAACTTCAAAAAATATCATACTAAATTGGATAATATATTTATGTGCGTGCATCCAAATGATATATGAAATTTAGATGAATAAGTCCCAATATATGATATCTGTGTCGTTCAGCAATGATGACAATCAGAGAAAAAGAATAGACTATGCAATAAAAAGATGGCGTGATAAAAAAGGTGATAACTCGATAATAATACCCAAACAGACAACAGTAATGTGTTTTGACGGGACTCAAAAAGATTTAACCGAGTTTTTAAGCGACTTAAATACCAGAATATATATAAAAGACAATAATAATGAAGATGACATCTCTGAGATTGTCAAAATATACAAACAGGATGATAATAAAAAATATATCTCTGATTTAAAATCCTGCACATTATTTTTCTCGGACGATAAATTAAGTATGACCAATCTGATAAAATGTATGGACAACTCTGTAAGTCAATTGCCCAATACAGTAAAAGATAAGAAAGACAATAAAATATTTTATTCTGTTTTCAGCAGAAAAGGCAAAGCTGAAATTATTCCGTTTGTAAATGAAAAAACAAACACACTTGAACTTACTGTTAACAGTTATGACGAAAATACATGTGATTTTATTGCTGACAAAATCCATAATGAGATGCAGTCAAAAATTGAATTTACCAAAGAAATAATTAATGAATAATTGTGCGGATAAAATAATCGAGTTTGTCCAGCGGATTCACATGACGATTGGACAAACTTTCAATAATGGCTGTGTCCCATGCTAACTATTATCACACATCGCGGCAAATAAATAATCCGAAATGTCTGAAGGAAATCTTCTTTACAAAGGCAAAGCAAAATCGGTCTTTGCTGCAGATGACAGCAATGTTTTGAGTGTTGTATTCAGAGACGACATCACAGCGCTTGACGGACTTAAGAAGAACACCTTCGAGGGAAAAGGCGCATGCAACGCGAAAGTCACCGCATATTTTTACCCAATCTTAGAAAAAAACGGTGTTCCAACACACTTCATAAAATCAGTAAACGAGACAACCCAGCTGGTCAGAAAACTGAAAATGATACCTCTTGAAGTTGTTGTCAGAAACAGAGCGGCAGGATCTCTTGTCAGAAATTACGGATTTACCGAAGGTCAGTATCTTGAAAAACCCATAATAGTCATGGACTTAAAAGACGACAGCCGTCATGACCCAATGATTAACGATGACATAATTCTCGCGCTCAAATTTGTAACCGAAACCGAACTTGCCGAAATTAAACGGCTCGCTCTTCTCGTAAACAAAATCCTCAAAGAAAACCTTGCAGAAAAAAATATTGATTTAATAGACATGAAACTTGAGTTCGGAAAAGATAACGAAGGACTCATCCGTTTAGGCGATGAAATCTCAATGGACTCATTAAGGCTCTGGGACAAAGGAGAAATCTGCGCTTCAATGGACAAAGACATCTACAGAAAAGACAAAGGCGATGTCATGGAAGTCTACAGAAAAACAGTTGAAAGAATTGTGAATTAAACGGATTCACAAAGTTCTGCAATGAATGCATTCATCTGAATGAATTCATTGCCGCCCGTTCTTATTTTTAAATCATAATCCGCAAAAATCAGAGCCGATTCGGGCGTCATGTCGCCGAACTCGTTTCTTATTAAAAGCAGAACATCAGAAGCCGAAAGCCCGTACTGAACCTGAAGGTCTTCTGCAATTTTCTGTGCCGCCGTCATCTGATGATTACGGCAAAGCGAAACACACTCGTTTGCAAGAACCGACGTTTCCGTCTTTGAAATATCCGCAAGATTTGTAACCCCGTGAAGCGCCATAATCTCAAGCCAGACCATAGCCTTTCTCAAATCTCCCGCGGATGCAAGAATAATCATCTCAAGATTTTCCGATGAAACTTTATCCGTGCAGTTCTCTTTTTCAAGAACCATCTTCAGATGATTCCGCATTGTGTTTTCCTCTATCGGAAGGAAATAAAGAGGAACACATCTTGAACGAATCGGGTCAATCAAAGATGCAAGAGACTCTGTAACAAAAACGAAACGGCAGGTCTTACTGTATTTTTCCATGATTCTGCGAAGAGCCGCCTGAGCATCTTTGGGTAAATCACCCGCACCGTCAAAAATTATAATTCTGAAAGGTGCTGAAAGCGGCTGAAGAGATGCATGCCATTTTACGATGTGCTTGAAGTTTGCGATAACAGATTTGTTTTTCTGATAAAGATGAGAGAACTTTTCGTTCTGAGAAAGATAATCATGACCCTGCGAAAACATCACTGCTACCGGAAGCACGGTTGTATTTTCTGCCGAGCCTTCAATGAAAAACTGTTTTGAAAAAATATCAAGTGCACAGGATTTTCCGACACCGCTTCTACCGATTATCATTAAATGCGGCAGGTTGCCTGCTTCTGCATAAGATGAAAGTCTTCCCGCAGGACTTTTTTGTCCGAGAATTTCAGCGTAAGACTGCGGTCTGTATTTTTCAATCCAGAGCATTATTCAAAAATACCTCAATATCTCTTATAGCGCCTTTGAGAATTGCTTTATTATCAATTTCAGGGAAGGCAACCTCTGTTCCTTTCAGTCTTCTGCATTCTGCGGAGATATTTGGAAGAGCGCGTCTGACTTCATCTACTATAGGCAAAGTCGCTGTTTTGGATGTTCTGTCAATAGGATTTAAATCCACTGTGATGACATTCTTGCCCATTTTAATCAGCGCTTCACAGCGGTCTCCGTCTTCCAAAGGAACAAGAACGGTATCGGCTGAGCCTATTCCGTCTGGACAGCAGAGACCTCTGTCGTGCGGTAAATCAACACAGCGCTTTACCTCTCCTTTGTTTAAGATACAGCCCGCTTTTTCAAGAACGGCTGAAACTTTATCTATTCTTGCCTGTGTTCTGTGGAAAAGATTTACCTCGACTTCAGCGCCCGAAGCTTTTTGAAGTTCGGCAATTTCTTCTGCTGCAAGTGCTGCTGTGTTTCCGTTTACGGAAATCACCGCATGTTTTGAAGCAAGCAGAACACGTGCGGCAAGTTTTTCAGCCGCAAGAGCTGAAGCCGATGTTTTTTCGCCGAACAGGTAATCAAAAGCTTCCCCTCTCCCGTGAGATGTCAGCCCTTCAAAGGAAACAATTCCGTCAAAGGCTGCCTTGACTAAATTTTCTCTTGTTACAAGCGATACATATCTTGGATGTGATTTTGGAATATCAGACATTTTTACCTCTTCATTTTTACAACGCACGGACCGGTTGAATTTATTCTGAGCTTAACGGGCTCACCGAATTTTTCAAGAATCTCTTTTGCTTTTTCTCCAAAGGCAAACACTCCTTTTCCAAGCATAGTCATGGAACAGGGAATATTTTCACTTTCGCAGGCTTGAATTATTTCTTCAAGTTCTGAAAGAAGCAGACCGCTGTTTCTTGCAAACTCAAGCGAGTTTTTCATGAACTCATCGGCATTTGAAGGAACAGACTGAGGAAAGGCCTCTTCGACCTTTTTCATTTTTTCAGGGGAGCTGATTACTTCATTTGTTGGAATCTCTCCAAACGAAAGACAGTAGATGTCTCTGTCGTCATAGAATTTTTTCAGGATTCCGTGAATTCCCGGTTTTGTTCTGACGACTATTTCACCGCATGAAATTGCTGTGACGTCACCAAGTCCTGTTCCGTGCTTAACTTCAATTGCGTGGGCTTTCAAAAACATATCGTTTTTGGAAAGCCCAAGGTCAAATACTGCGTCTGCGGCAAAATACGAAGCAAGAAGACCTGCTGCACTCATTCCAAAGCCTGAGCCTATAGGCATTTCAGCAGTAACCTCAACGTCTGCATTTTTTCCAAACGGTTCAAGGACTTCGCGAATTAGCCAGCTGTCTACAGTCTCACCGTTGATTTTTACGTTGAGTTCTTTTGAAGGTGACATTTTTACATAAACGCCTTTGTCTATGACAACTCCTGCACCAAGACTTCCCGTAGTCTGAATTGAGAGACCGTCAACTCTCTTGAAGTATCCTGAGATGTGACCCGGTGCAAATCCTACAGCAAAACGTTCCATATCTCTTTAGCCGCCTCCTCTTTTGTTCCGCTGATTTTCTTTTCTCCGTTTTCTGTAAGGAGAACATATTCTGCATTCACTGACCCCATTGTTTCGGGTTTGTTTGCGGCAACAAGAACGATGTTTTTCTTTTCAAGAAGTTTCTTTCCTTCTTCAACAGAATTTTCTCCGAGCTTGAAGCCGATGGTTTTTACATTTACTCTTGAGATTAATTTTTCAAGCGGTTCAAGCGTGATTTTTACTTCCGCACCGCTTGGAATTTTTCCTGCTTCGCGTTTTGGTTTGAAATCCGATATTGCCGCAGCGCTTACGTAGTAGTCAGCGCCTGCGATATTTTCAAGAACCGCTTTTCTCATATCGTCGGCGGATGTGATGTCAATATTTTCAACGCACGGAATTTTTCCGTGTATTTTTGTGTTGGAGACAGCACATACATGAGCTCCTAATCTAAATGCTTCAAGAGCCATCTCCCGTCCCATTTTTCCAGAAGAGCGGGTTGTAAGAATTCTTACGTCGTCGAGTTCTTCGCGGCATGAACCGCTTGAGACCACAACTTTTTTGCCGAGAAGTTTTTTGGAGTTGACTGCTCTTTCACAATACAGACAGACAGTTTCAATGTCTGCCATCTTGGCTTTTTCTTCTTCCATTTTTGGAGGGACGATGTCAATTCCTATTTCTTTGAGTGTCTCAATATTTTTTTTCAGAATAGGGTGATGATACATTGATTCATGCATTGCGGGAACAAGCACAACCGGCATTTTTCTTCCAAGAGCTGTTGTTGCAAAGGTTGTTATTATTGTGTCATCTATCCCGCAGGCTATTTTTGATATTGTGTTGGCAGTTGACGGCGCAATTAAAAGTAAATCAGCTTCACCGCCTTCTCCGCAATATTTTACATGTTCAACAAGCCCAGTTATTTTTGTGAGGGCAGGTTTTTGACAGGCGTAAGTCAGCGCTTCCGGGTTTATTATTCCACAGGCTGCCTCAGATAGAATTGCTGTGACGTCAGCTCCTCTTCGTCTTAACTCGTGAACGAGTTTGACGGTTTCAACTGCTGCAATACTTCCGCAGACTCCTATTACTATTTTTATATTGTAGAGAGTTTTCATTTTCTCAAGTGTGTTTATTTATTTTAGTGTTCAGCAGATATGATAGTTGGGTTTCGTGGGAGTGTTTTTGACAAGCTCAAGAGCCTGTCCAATAGTGGAATTTGATATTTAAATTAATTGGAAATAGTAATTTGTTGATATTCGGGTGTTTTTTGTT
>JAUNXW010000072.1:0-5360 GCA_030539595.1 Methanocorpusculum sp.
TAAACTTAGCAACCCTTTTGTGATTTTCGTTAAATTTCGTGTTTTGCTATATAAGCTAAAACTAACTGAACATTTCTGTTTTCGTGCTTTTCGCGTTTTTTCGTGTGATTTTCGTGGTGTAACGAAATGTGTACATACCTCAGCAGAAAACTTAGACTGAATTTTCTCCAACGGATTCACACAACGATTAAACAAACGCCCTTTACTCCTTAACCCCTCCTCAAATATAATACAAAGTAAAACCAATTAATAAAGAATCGTATGGCTGACGAAAACAGATATATAAAAATAAACGGAACTGCACTCAAATCCCCGCTCGTTCTCGCATCAATGGCAGGTCTCACCGACGCAGACTACGTTCTCGAAAGAAAAAGCAATGTCGGTGCTGCTTTCATCGGCGGATACAACACAGACGAAGCCTCAAAAAAAGCCTCAGAAGAAATTGAAAAATGCGGACGCAAAGAATTTTCGGCAGACTTTGACGAAATAGAAGCAGAACTTAACAAACTAAAAAATACAGATATCATCGTCGGACTGAACCTCAGAGGAAGCTCTCCCGAATCTTTTCTGTCAGCTGCGCAAAGATTCGGTAAAAAAATAATCTACGAAATAGATGCACACTGCCGTCAAGAGCCTATGAAAAAAGCTCAGTGCGGCGAATACCTTCTTGAAAACCCGGAAAAACTTTATGAAATCGTCAAAGCCTTATCAGCCAAAGGCTATACAGTCTCCGTCAAAACAAGAGCCGGCGTTACAAACGACAAAGTTCTCGCAAAAGAACTCTGGAAAGCCGGAGCAAAAATAATCCACGTCGACTTAATGGATGCAGGATACTCCAAAGTCCGCCAAATAAGAAACAGCTGTCCGCTGATAATTATCGCAAACAACGGAGTAACAAACCCGGATAAAATGATGGACTACTTTTCGCACGGAGCGGACTTAGTCTCGCTTGCAAGAGGAGCAAACGCAGAAAATCTTACAGGGCTCAACAGATTTATCCGTGCGACAGCAGACAGCGTCGGCTGGTACAACGCCCCCAAACAGCTCTGCAGAGGAGGAGACTTAAGGTCGCTTGCTTTCTGCTGTATGCCAGTTAAACAGTGTCCGCTCCTTCCAGCACTCGATTCAATAGACATGCCCCGCGAGTTTTACTTAAAACTCAAGCAGAAATCTGCTGCGGGAACACCGCTTGCCGAAGGAAGCCACACCTGTTTCGGCAGTCTTGCCTTCTGCTGCAAAACCTCAACCCCCTGCATGTTCCGCGACATGACACTCAGTTCAATAAAACTTGAGAAGAACGAATACATGAAGCTCAAGCATCAGCTATCCGAAAAAATAATGGAACAGATTTTCAAAAATGCCTGAACGGATGAATCTCACCGAATACGCAGAGCTTGCAATGCTCTTTGAGGTCTGCGCAAAACACAAACCCGGCAACGTCGACCGTGAACACGATTACGACGACACAAGGCTTGAACATTTTCTCTGCTCTGCGGTTCGCTCCCGTTCGGTTTTTGAAAACTCAGAGAACCTCTCTGTCGGAGAAATGATTTTTGAGGCTGTGAAGAAAACCAATATTCACAGCGGTGGAAACACACATTTCGGAGCTTTCATTCTTCTTGCACCGCTCATCAAAGGAAAAGGTGTAAGCGGTGCTGCTGAGCTCGTGAAAAAAACATCCGTGGAGGACGCGGTGTTATTTTACAAAGCCTTCGGTCTTACTCAGGTCAGAATGAACAAATCCGACGACATAGATGTAAACGACCCCGCGTCAATTCAGATGCTCAGAGACAAAAAAATGACTCTTTACAATGTAATGGAGTATTCATCCGAAAACGATATGGTCGCGCGCGAATGGATTAACGGATTTGCCCTGACAAAAATTTTCGCAGAAAAACTTCTCAGCCGAAACTGCGGAACATCAGACATTCCCAAAGTCTTTATTGAAATGATGTCTGAGTATTCGGATACTTTTATCGCGAAAAAATTCGGTGCTGAAACCTCGGAAGATGTTTCAAGACTTGCGAAAAAGGTCACAGCAGGCGAGACCACAGTTGAAGACTTTGATGAGTTCTGTATAAGAGAAGGAATTAACCCTGGTTCGCTTGCAGACATTTGTATCGCGGGAATATTTACCGCGCTTCTCAGAGGATGGAAATGGGATTATTAAGCGAAGGAATCACAGAGATTATAGCCGTCACAAAAGACAACGCGGCACCTATCGGAATAATTTCAAAGTCAGGTCAGACGACACCCAAGATGATTTTATTCAAGGGTTCTAAGACCGCAGAAAACGTAAAAAAATACGGATGGGTAACCGCAAATTTCGTAAGCGACTGCTATCTTTATCCGCAGTATGCTTTTTCCGATGCGGAAATCTCAGACCTTCGCGAAGTTGCTGTCGGAAGACACAAAATGCAGATATTAAATTCGGCTGATGCGTGGATGGCATTTGAAGCAAAAATTCTCAACGAGACCGAAAATACTTATTTCGTGAGCCTTGAGCCGGTCGCTTCGGAATATATACGCGACGACTTAAGACCCGTTAACCGCGGTTTCAACTCAATAATTGATGCGACGGTTTACGCGACAAGATATGTTCTGACGCACGACAAAGCTCAACTCGATTTGATAAATTATCATCTTGGAATTGTGAAAAAATGCGGCGGTTCAAGAGAACTTGAATCAGCAGCGCTGATTGAGAGAGTCTGCGGATTATGATTTTCAAAGGCTGGATAGAAAAATGCGGTCACATCTTAAGCGGCAGCGAAGTAAAGGAACTTACACCGGAAACGCTCACAGACTGCGGCGGAGAATTTTATATTGAAACAGAAGATTTTCGCGCCCGCGACAAATACGGAATTATACAAGGGAATGTTGCGCCCGCGACAATTCAGACAGCATCCGGGATTTTAAAAATAAATCCGATAGTGCCTGACCTCAGTCTTGAGGAAGCAATCATTGAGGCTGTTTCCCTTCGTAAAAATACTGATGCGGTTGTGAGCCTTTCCGGCGGGGTTGACTCATCACTTGTTGCGGTTCTGTCAGGGCTCAAGGCAATTTGTGTGGGAACGGAACATTCCCATGACCTTTTGGAAGCGGAAAAACTCAGCGACAAACTTGGGATTGACCTGTCAATACATCTGATTACTCAAGAAGAAGCGGCTGAGGCTTTTTTGAAAGTGATTTCTGTTCTTCCCGCGGTTACTCCGATTAACGCTGAGATTGCTCTGACAGGATATTTCGCGGCGCGTCTTGCAAATTCTCTTGGAGCAAAACGTATTCTGACAGGTCAGGCAGCGGATGAACTTTTTGCAGGGTATGCGAGATATTCGTCTGCAGAAAATCTTCGCGCCGAACTTGATAAAGATTTTGAAGGGCTTTACGCGCAAAGAGAAAGAGACTCTGCCGCAGCAGCACTTTTTGATATTGTTTACTCTATGCCTTATATGGATGAACGTGTTGTAAAAGCTTCGAAGAAATTAGCCCCGAGTGAACTTGTTTCTGGCGACCAAAGAAAAATAGCTTTGAGAAAAACTGCTGAAAAATATCTTCCGGCTGATACTGCGTGGAAACCTAAAAAAGCTATGCAGTATGGGAGCGGAATTTCAAAAATACTTGAAAGAATCGCTCACGAAAACGGTGTTAAAAACACCGCGGGCTTAATCGAAAAATATTACACGAAAAGGGAGCAATAAGGAAATATGGATTCCGGAGTAATTACAGCAATAGTCGGTCTGATAATTTTAATTGTTGTGTGTATGATTATTGCGTTCACCGCGGCAAAACTTGAGGCACGACTTAAAAATAAGAGAAATGTCTCAGACGTGACAGCTCAGAACTCACCGCAGTTTGTAGAAGGGAGAATTTATCAGATGGAAGACGGTTCGTTTGCGAAATATGTCGGAAACGGAAAATTCAAAAAAGTGAAAGAGATGGATTAAGAGGTTACACTAACCGTTCCTTTGTATATTTCCTGATTAATATTTCCTTTGAAAGTCGCCATCACGGAAACGCTTTGTGATGTCCCGCGCATATTTTCAGGCGCCTGATAGTAAAGAGAACTGCCTATTGTGTATTTGTCGTCTGTTGCGTGAAGCTGATCAAGTTTTACCCCGCCGAGATAAAATTCGACGTTTTCAAGGTCGCTTATTCCTGTTCCGCTGACAAATGTAAGTTTCAGCAGACCGAATTCTATTGAGTTGACGGTGACGCCGAGTATTTTTGCGAAAAATATGTCGCTGTTTGCAAACTGAACCAGAAATATGCAGACCATCACGGCAAGAGCGACTGAAAATCCCACCGCAACCAAGATTCCCACACTCTGACTGCTCGAAAGAGTGTCCTCTTCGGGACGTAAAAATTTCGGCAGATACCGTGAGGGAAGTTTCATCAAGATGAATTTAGTTCTATTCAGAGATAAATATTACTTTGAATAGAGATATTTTCGCAGTCAGGCTAAGAGGTTCGTCCGAATAAAAAAATTAAAAAACTGTATCTTCCCCTTTCGCAAACTCCCTCAGAAAAGCATTGCTCGGATACTCATGTGTTGACGCGAGGATTAACGTTCCTTTACCAATAGGACACTCAATCAAAACAGGAAAACCGTTTTCCGCAACGGCTGCGGGCTTCCCCTCATATTTTTCAAACCAGCCGTCGCAGGCAAAATTATTCGAATCGTAGCCGTCAAACATCGCAGACCACGGAGAAGATTTATTCACATCAAGCTTGTGCTCCATAAACTCAAAATGATACTCAAACTCAAAAGGAAGCCAGTCATATCTCTTCGGTGAAAAATCCGCAGCTCCGAAAACCAGAAGTTTACCGCCGGTTTCAAGATAATTCTCAATTCTATCCGAACAGGCTCTGAGCGCCGGCAGAAGTTTTGAATACGACGTATTCCCAAAACCCGTGGGAATAATAATACCTGAATACTTACCGCGATAAAACGGAGCCGAAAGCATCAGAGGCGTTACCGCATCGCAAAATCCCGTGACATCTTCAACAAGTTTGTGAAAAGTCATCTTATTATCCCAAAAAACGCAAAGGCTCATCCTTTAATCACCCCAAGAGGAATCAGCTTCACAGCAATCTTTGAAATTCCCGCGTCGTGAACAGTTCTCACAACCTCGCTGCTCGATTTGTAAACCGACGGAGCTTCCTCTGCAATTGCAGCAGCATTGGGCGCTCGAACGATAATTCCCTTCTCAAGCAGAGCCTCAGCAACCTCTTCTCCGGTCTGGCTCTTCTTCGCAGAAGAACGGCTCTTAACTCTTCCGGCACCGTGACAGGTGCTGCCGAATGTTTTTCCCATCGCAAGAGATGTTCCCGCAAGAAGATATGAAGGCGTTCCCATACTT
>JAUNXW010000072.1:5370-7841 GCA_030539595.1 Methanocorpusculum sp.
GCTGACCAGCGTCTCTGAACTCTTTAATAATTTCAGCACGTCCGGGTCCGAAAGCGCGTGTCGCACCTTTTCTGTGAACACAAACTTTTCTGCGGACGCCGTCAACAACATGTTCCTCGAACTTTGCAACATTATGGGCGACATCGTAAACCAGCGGCATTTCTTCGTATGAGATACCGAAGCGCTTAACAAACAGTTCTCTGACGATATGTGTAATTATCTGACGGTTAGCCCACGCATAATTTGCCGAAGCAGCCATAGCACCGAAATAAGATTCCCCTTCGGAAGAATTTATAGGAGAGCATGCAAGCTGTCTATCGTTAAGTTCGATATTGTATTTTTTAACGGCGGATTCCAAAACCGCGAGATGATCCGTGCAAACCTGGTGACCGAGACCTCTTGAACCGCAGTGAATCATAACACAGACCTGACCTTTTTTTACGCCGAACGTATTGGCAAGGTCTTCATTTTCAATTTCATCGACAACCTGAAGCTCCAGAAAATGATTTCCCGAGCCGAGCGTACCGCATTGGGGGATACCTCTTTGTCTTGCTTTTTTACTGACCGCGTCAACGTTAACATTTGTCATTGCACCGAATTCTTCGCAGTGAACGACATCACTTTCACAGCCGTAACCGAGTTCAACGGCTGTTTTTGAACCGCCCTCAAGAATTGATGTTAAATCGTTTTGAGATAATCTTATGGGGCTTTTCGCTCCGACACCCGTTGGGACTGCGCTGAACAAATCCTCTATCAGACCTTTTTTATCGGTTAAATCCTCTACGTGCAGAGGGGTTGTAATAAGACGAACACCGCAGTTAATATCAAAACCGACACCTCCCGGAGAAATCACTCCTGTTTCGCAGTCAAAAGCTCCGACACCCCCAATCGGAAATCCGTAACCCCAGTGAATGTCGGGCATACCAAGCGAATATTTTAAAATTCCCGGAAGCGAAGCCACGTTTGCAAGCTGATTCAGCGCGCCGTCCTCAAGATTTTTCGCAAGTTCTGCGGAGAGAAAAAAACGTCCGGGAACTTTCATACCCTTAACAAATCCTTTTTTTATCTCCCATTCGTTGTCTGATAAGTATTCTATATTGTCGTTCATTTTAGGTCAGATGTCAAAAATTATTTGAAGTTCAAAGCCTGTATCTGTTTTGGTTAAGGTAAGCCCCGAATATGAAATTCCTTTTACCTCAATACCCCCCGCGTGTTTTGCTCTGTCGAAGGAAACGCCGGAGACTTTTCCAAAAACCGATTTCTCATCCGCTTCAAGCTCAAAACTCTGAGGAACAAGATACTCGGTTTCTGTTATAAACAAAAGTTCGGAAAGGAAATTCACAACAGTCTCGCAAAGGTCATCACCCTTCGCTTCAATTTCAAAACTCTGCGACGGCTCTTCTTCCGAATAATTTCCGTAAAGTGTTTTGGATAAAGCAAAACCGCTTTCTGAAAATAATTCCGTAAGCGTGGGTGCAGAAATTTTCATCAGGATATCTGCTGTGTGCTCAAGTTCTTCAAAGACCATTTTCGCAGTCGAAATAAGGAAGCCTTGGAACCATCTGCATAGTAATTTCAGAAACCCATTCTATTTGGTATCTTGAAATATAAATCACGTGACTGCCTGAGCGTATTGGAATGTCGGTTGATTTTGCGGGACGAACACGCACGGGCATCAGAACAGGTCCGCTGCAGGTTGTGCTGATTCGAAAATCACCGCCTCTTTCGTCCATATATTCCAACACATCGTCTGCTACTTTTATATCGAATAATGGTGTTGGTCCGTTTCCGTATTCAGTTTCCATTATAAACAGTTGTGTCTTAGTAAATTAAAATAGATTGTATTTGTTCACACAGACGCTATGGCTTTTTCAACTATATCGGCGTACTGTGTTTTGAGTTCGTAAACTCCTATTGCATCGTCATTTGCTTTTTTAACTGCGAGAATACCCAGCTTCGAGGAAATTATACCGACCATCGAAGCGACAGAGTGATACGATACATCAAACGTCTTTGAAAGGATTTCATGAAGCATCGGAACGGTGACAGTTTTTGCTTTTATGATTAATTTCAGCAGAGCCTTTCTGATTCCCGATTTGTCGCGGGAGAGATAGTTGCAGATTCTTTTCTCTATCTCGTTTCTGATATCAGATGGTGACAGCATATTTGTTAATATGTCTTTACAGAATAAATAAGTAACGTTTGAATTGTGTGAATGAGAGCTTGTCCAACAGTGATTAAATCCGTTGGACAAGATTTAGTCTAAATATTCTATTGACAGTAGGGTGCGTTTCGTTACACCACGAACATCACACGAAAAAACGCGAAAAGCACGAAAACAGAAATGTTATGTTGACTTTAGTTTACATAGCAAAACACGAAATCTAACGAAATACACAAAAGGATTGCTGTTTGTTCTTCTTGTGGCACTTATTGTAAACTTAGCAACCCTTTTGTGTTTTTCGTTGATT
>JAUNXW010000001.1 GCA_030539595.1 Methanocorpusculum sp.
GATTTAGTCTAAGTTTTCTGTTGCGGTGAGTGAACGAAGTGAACTCACTTCGCAAATCATTGATTCGCAAACATTTTGTTTGCTCGCAAGCCTAAAGTCTTGCTCAGCTAAAGATGCTAAAGCATCTCGCCTCAACTAAGAGACCTTCAGTCTCCGCATTTGCTCGACTGAGAAACCTAAAGGTTTCCGTCTTAGCTGAGCAAGCCGAAGGCTGGCGAGTGACTTTCGTGGTGTAACAAAAAGCGCTCCAATCTCAACAAGATACTCGCTCAAATTAATATAAATATCAGAATACACTATTGTGCAGCCTCTCTTACACCGCGCCTCTTTTAAAAATATTTTTCTTTGCCTTAAGATACACCGATGCGCAGATGTATGAAGCAATTATTATACACACAGCAAGAATAACAGCTGCTGTGTATGAAACAGGAAGAACTCCAAGAGGTATTGCGGCATAATAATACAGACTTCCGATAATTACCCATTGTGCACAGTAAACATTTGTAATTTTTTTACTGAACTGTCCAGAGATATTTAATAAAAATCCTGTTTTGATTTTTCTTACGGCGAAATAAATTACACCTGTCCATAGACCGATAAAAAGCAGAGTCCACAGAACGCTCAAACAGTTCTGGTTGTAATAAATCCCATTGAAGGTTGTGAAGAAACTGATTATATCCACTCCCAGAATCAAATATACAAACGTCAGAAACACAAAACCTGCTCCGCAGATAAGTGTAACTTTTTTGTAGAGACTGCCTTTGTTACCGGTGTTGATTAACAGCTGGCCGAATAGATATCCCATAACCGGGTAAATCAGCCATTGAGCGAACGGGAAAAATGAAAAATCGTTGTTTTGCCAGAACATCCAGCCTGCAAATAAATTTACAATCGGATTCTCTGGACATATTGACGGTGATACAAAATAACTTACGAGCAAGAGGATTACCGGAATTATGAATACTATAATGTTGTTCAATTTGAATATTTTAACCAACACAAAGAATAAAAACACGAGGAAAGCGAAATTAAGTATGTCACATTTTAAGAACCAGTCCAATAATAATGTAATATATGACATATCTCCGGTTGCGAAGTATAAGACTATTCGAGGAATTACATCAGAAAAAAGTGACAGCAGAAAGGCTATTCCAAGAATAATCCATGCCCTGCTGAAAAGGTGTTTTGCTGTTGACCGTTTTGAGTAAATTATTCCTATTCCAAGGCAGAACATAAATACAGGTGCAGCTGCAGGTCCGCCGAAGAATTCAAAAAAGAATGAGATGATTCCGTCAGGAGCTGCAGTGATTGTCTGGACAGTATATATTTCCTGTAATATGAACCGTTCATAGACATGAACAAATATCATGGCGATTATTGCGAAAAATTTTATAAAATCTATTTCGGTCTGTCTTCCCGGATTTTTATAGGCAGTGTCTGGCATTAAATTTTATATTTTGTGTTATTGGAATATATATTTATGTTGAAGAAAGTGTCTCACGATGACAGCAGCCGCGACTGCTCCTGCTGTCAACCCAATTAAAGATATTGGAGATTGTGTCGGCTCGGGAATTGCCGTTTTATCATCTTTGACAATTAACGGAACTGATGAATCAGGCAATTCGGGCTGAATTTCAAATATTTTTTCCGGGACCTCATCTGTATTTTTTACTGAGCCGAGAGGCCCATTATTTTCTGCATATGAATCCGCGTCATCGGAAATTTCATCTTCATCTGTTCTGAAATTAATCGACACGGTGTTTTCAATAACTTTTGGACTGTCGCTGTTTTGTGAAACGGCTGACAGCACGCCGATTGTGAGTTTATATTCAGCACCCGAGCGAAGAGATTCGGTATTATTAATTCTAACCGCAAACAGCCTGACTGTTGTGTTTGTAATTGTTTGACTCCCCGAAGATATGACCGATGCGAGTTTATTTCCGTTGACAACCGAAGTCCAACCGCTGCAGTCCTTAAGGGATATTCCTAAATCCCATTCTGAAAGTCGTGCATTTACCGCATAACCGCAGAGCGTTCCTCCCTGAACAGTTATATTTATGGGAATTTCAACGTCACATCCTCTGATAATGTAAATCCGTCCGTTTTCAATTAAGAGATTGTTCGCGTTTTCTGTATCGAGACTGAAACCTACATTGACTGCAGCTGACGGCTGAACAATCAGGATTAACAAAACTGCCGTGATTAAAATTCCGATAAGCGTCTCCATTCTGTTTTTCATAAATACCTGCGCCTGCGTTTCCGCGCAACAAACACACCCGTGATAACTATAATCAGCAGACCTGAACCCTGCCAGGCTGTATTTACAGGTTCAGGCTCTCCGGCAGCTGTGTATATGCTTTCAGTCTGAAAAACAGAACCGCCTTTATCATAACCGAGTACAAAAGCTCCCGAACTCCAAGTTTCAATTGTTAATTGAACTGTGCCGTCATAAAATATCGGCTCACCGAGAACAGTGCATTCATACCATTTGCCGTTTACTGCATGAAGCACGAATAAATTTTCTGCCGTGAGCCCAAGTTCATCAAGTCTGTTTTCTTCCACCCCGAAGGTTACAAAATATTTTTCGCCTGAGGGCAGCTCCGTATAAACTTCATCAACCGAAAAATATCCGAGTCGTTCAGGCAGAGCAAATATTCCAGCCGAGCTGGTGAATATTGTAACCAAACTCTCATTGAAGCCTGCAATATTCACAGAAACAACACCCGTTCTGTCCCCTGAAAAATAAATGCCTGAGACGTTAGTCGTCCCGCAGCGGATAGTTGCACCGCTTTCAAAATCCCCTGCGGTGATACCAGAACCACTTCCGCTTACAGTAAGCGTGCCGTTGATAATTGTGTAGTCCGATTCGTTAGAGGCTGAGTTTTCATAGATATAGACGTCATAGATTTCTATTGGAATTATTCCTTCTTCACGCGGAGTTACTGCAAGATAGATTAATGTCTCTTCACCGAAAATGTGATTTGTGCGGTTGTTGCCCGCATCAAACCAGTAAACAACTCTGCCGCTGCTGAAAGCACCTGCTTTTCTTACCGAGTCGGCACTTACAACAATTTTTGCGAAAGCGTCGTCCTGTGTTTTTACGGAAAACTGCCACGCGACTATGTTGTCGGCTCCGGAAACAGTTACCGGAACAAGAATTGTATCTGTGGTTTTGCCGATGAGACCTGCAGTATCAACAGAAATTGTTCCGGCTGCTGCCGTAACGGTCAAAAGCATAACCGACAGAATCAGAACCGCCGCGGCAAGTTTGTATTTTTTTGTTGTCATAGTCAGGAAATCTGCCAAGGCTTGAGGTCAACGATATATTTGTTGACTGCAAGAATGTCTGCGACGTTGACAATTCCGTCACCGCCTTTTTTGTTGCAGTCAGCATAGATAAATTCTTCATTCGCAGGATTAATCAGCGATACGGTAATCATCCCGATAATTGCCGAATCTGTAATTTCAACGCCGTCTTTTTTGTTTACGTCGCCGAGCCTGAACCCTGTAAGTTTGATTACCGCATCATTTTCCGTTCCGTCGGCTGATGACTGAAAGACAGTGAAATTATTTTCCGCGTTTACGCAAACTGCGTAATCGGTAAATCCAACATGTGTTTCCGTCAGAATATATTCCCAGTCTGAAACAGACTTTGTATTTCCTGTGAGATTTGCAGCAGGCACATGCGAATCCCAGAGAATATTTTCGTTTCCGGTTGAATTGAAGCGTGTAGGTCCGGGCTTTACGTTATAGGTAATCACTCTTTCCGTGTTGAAGTTCCAGCCCGAATTGTCTGTTCCGTCATTTTCTGCGGCTGTATCTCTGTTGTCAGAGACCGAACTTTTCCAGTTCTGAGCGATGACAGAAATTTCTGCGTCCGTATCTGAAATTTCTTTGACTGATACTGTAAGCGTCCCGCTTCCAATATCGTTTACGGTTACTGTGCCGACCGAATTTTCAGAATCTGAAACGCTTACTGCTCCTGAAGCAGCCCAGTTTATTTTATGAATATTTTCGTCTAAGTTTTCATCTGCAGTTAATGCAACTACATAATTCGGATTTTCTTTGTAAAGATAAATCACAGACAGCGGATTTTCAACAGCAGACTGGCCGTAAAATCTGAATCCTGTAATAGACGGTTTTTTGAGAATATAGAATGTGAACGAGTTCTGAATTATGTTCACAGTTGAGTAACTGTCAACAGTTCCTGCGTTTGCTGACGCAACAGATGCTTTTCCGCTGACGGAAACTGTGTATGAGACTGCCGCGCCTGCGGATGATTCTCCGCTTCTCAGAACAAATTTGGCTAAGTCGGCGTTGTTCTCAAACACTGCTCCTCCGTTTCGTGAAGCGGCAAATAAATTTCCGTTTTGAATCCCCTGCCAGTTTGACGGAACAGCCGCAGTTGAATAAATTATGTTTCCGTCAAACTGATTTACGGGATTTGACAGGTTTGTAATTGTGATGTTGTAAGCGCTGATTGATTCAGTGCCGCCGGAAGATGCGTTTATTATAAGTTCAGCATCTGAGTTTTCATTAATCCAGTAATGGTTTCCTCCAAGTGTTGACAGATAGTTGAATCCTGCTGCGGGTTCGAACTGAATATTTACATCAGCCGATGCTGTTCCTATAAACACTGCTGAAAGTATTATCATCAGGATGATGACAGATTTTATTTTGGTTCTCTTCATTTTTACCTCAATTTTCGTCAGCCTCATCCTTTTTGGGAATCATCGACAGCCTCATACGCAAAATCAGATAAACCGACAATATACTTCAATACACACAGTGAATCGTTTTGATTGAGTTCGTCGTCCGATTCACCGATAACTGCGTTTGAGTTCACTTTTTCCTCTTCGCTGAGCACAAGAGTATTCATAGAATATGCCGAAATCAGAGCCGCGTCTGTTATATCAACAACATTGTCTTTGTTCGTGTCGCCCAATTTAGAGCCGGAATATTCATATGTGTAATTTCCTGACGGAGATATGAGATTTATCTGACCGAAGTTGTCTATGAAATAATCAGTGCCCAGGATAAGTTCTGTCTCATTTTTAACGGTGAAGTTTACCGTATAGCTGTAAACTCCGCGGGTGATGTTCGGCTGTCTGACCACTGAATAATTTTTTGGAACTTCGAGATATTTTATCCGAGATTCATTTATTGCGCTCCAGATTTCGCACAAGTTGTCTTCTCTGAAGGCTTCGTCTGTTGTGACTGTAATTTTTTTAGAGAGGACGCCTGCATAAATTTCAGCCGTTCCTGCGGTCTTTGCTTTGTAGTTTCCTGACGGAGTTACTTCAAGAACTGTGGAATTATCTGCGGAAAAAATACATTCTGTGTCTGATAAGAGTAAACCTTCTGTTCCGCAGAATATGAATGATGATATTCCTTCTATGCTTTGAGCAGTTTCATCGGGAACAAGATACTCAGCGCTGCCTGTGAAATTTTCTTTCAGACATTTTGGAACAGGTAAAACAAAATACGGATTTCCTTCATTCATCTTCCAGTCATTTTCAAAATCGAAGCAGAGCGTATTTTCAAAAAATGTTCTGTTGTTCCAGAGATTTTTTCGAGAAATGTTAATGCCGTCTGTATTTGGTGAAAGCATTTCATCGAAAGCGAAGGTGTTGATAATATTACTGTTTGGATAAATTCCGCCTGCAATTCTTCCGGATGAAGAACCGACACTATTTACGGAGTATGTTAATGCTGCTGAATTGTTCAGATATTTATTAAATCCCCCAACGTATCCAATTATACCTCCTACACTGTTGTTTCCGGAAATATTTCCGACAGAATAACAGTTAATTATATTCTTCCTACTGTAGCCTGCGATTCCTCCAGCATAATCAGCACTGCTGATGACATTGCCTATAAAACATGAGTTGATTATATCAGTAGAATCAGCGTATCCAGCCAAACCTCCTGCATATTTGTAAGATGAATTTATATTTCCTTCCGCGATGCAGTTTTGAATCAACCCATTTTTTATGTTTCCTACAATTAATCCGCATTGATATTTTGAGTCAATTTTTCCAGAGACGCTGATGTTTGTGAGATTTGAATTTTCAGCGACGCCAAATAATCCGTAATAATTTATTTCTGTGCCGACAATATTTAGATTGTAAATTTTGTAACCGTTTCCGTCAAAATTACCTTTGAATCTGCTTGAACTGTTACCAATAGGTTTCCAGTCAACAGATTTTAAATTTATACTGCAGACAACAGTGTAATTTTTTGAAGAATAGTTATCAATGCCTGAATTTGTAAGATAAGATAGGTTCTGCAAATCAGATGCCGATGAAATCTTATACGGATACTCTCTGCTTCCGTCAGAATCAGAATCACACGGAAAAAATTCACTGTAAGCTGTCGATGAATTTACAAACAGAATTATGACGGCAAAGAGAATTGAGATTTTTATTAAATCAGGCATACGAAACATCTCCCGTGCTATGCAGGACATATTAAAAAGTATGATATATTAATAATTTGGACTGCAAAATGCTGTCAAAAGCATGCTTTTTGCATGCTTAAAAAAATTATTTCGCCATAAATGGATGGCTTTGGTCAATCGAAGATAATCACGGGATTAAAAAAAATCATTGGATGAGTTATTCGGTTTCGCCGAGAAGTCTCAATAACTCTTTCTGCGTTTCAACAACACGCCTTGCGATAAAAATACAGTACTGCTCGGTGTCTTTGTGAGCGGTCTCAAGAGATTCTATATACTCGCGTCTTAAAATCGGCGGAATCACAGTTATTGTATATCCGTTTCTGAGCAGTGCAAGATTCATTAAGAGTCTTGCTACTCGTCCGTTTCCGTCAATAAACGGGTGAATGAATACAAATTTCAGATGAACAAGAGCCGCGAACTCAACAGGATGAAGAATAGATTCGTTTGAGTTGAACCACTCAACAAAATCATTCATAAGAGATTTTAGTTTTTCTGGATTTGGCAGAGGGTATCTGCTCCCGCTTATGAAAACTCTGCTTTCCCTGAATTTGCCCGCACGTTTTTCATCAATCTGACTGTAGAATAATTTATGAATTGTCAATATATGGTCTAAGGTTATCGGCTGTTTTTCTGCGATTGAGTATAAGTATTCGTATGCTTTTGCGTGACCGACCGCTTCGTAAATATCTCTTAGGGGTTTTCCGTCAATTGTGAGACCATCCTCAAGAACTATTTTTGTTTCCGATTCGGTGAGGCTGTTTCCTTCCAAAGCGTTGCTTGAATAGGTCAGACCTATCTTGTAGTAATTTCTCATTGACTCAAGAGTATCTGAAGAAAAAGGGCGAAGACTGTCTATTCTCTTTTTGAGCGAATCACACAACGCATACTTGGAAGTCATCTGTTATATATTGGTTTTATTATTACTTGATAGTTGAGTTATTTTATAATTGTAGAATATTTTCTTTCGCAGTCCTCTTTCCAGAATTTAACCGCGTCATCTTCCAGCAGAGCCTCTGAAACAAAAGTCTCCAGACGCGCAGCTGATGCACTTCTTGAAAAATTTCGTTTGACTTCATCCTTCTGTCTCATCGGCTTAAATTCAAGCCCGCAGGAAATATCATAGAACAAAAGTCCTTCCGCGGGCGCGGGATGAATTCTGTACTCCGGATTTGCGAGCTGCTTCGCAATTTCTTCGCAGCCGCAAAGACCAAGCCCAACACATTGTAAAATTCCTGCCATTCCCCGAACCATATTCCATAAAAAACTCTTCGCGGATATTTCAAAAACAGTACCAGACGGGCTGTCAAAAACTCTTGAAGAGATAACTGTTCTTATCGGGTCGCGCCCCTTCTCCATTTTTGAAAATCCCGAGAAGTCATGAGTTCCTTCGAAAAGTTTCGCCGCCTCGTTCATCTTTGATGAATCAAGCGGATAGGGGAAATAATATCTGTATGTTCTCTGCGTCGCTGAGTATCTCGCAGAAAATGCATCATCGACCTCAGCAAAGCCCACGCACCAGATGTCATCGGGCAGATGAAAATTCAAAGCCTCTTTCGCGAGGTCCGGCTTATCCGTTCTGACGGTGATTAACTGTTTCCTTGCGGAAACGCCTTTGTCTGTTCTTCCGGCTGTCCTGAACTCAGCCGCCTTCGGCGAATCCCAGAGTTTCATGGAAATTCCCGTCTCTATGAACTCACCTTCAACCGTTCTTTTATCGGGCTGAAACTGAGAGCCGGCAAAATTTCTTCCGTCGTATCCGATTAAAAATGCGAGTTTCATAATCAGCGTCTGCGAATTCTGCGCTTGATTTTCCGCATAACGTTTCCAAACGACTGCCCCGTGTATGTTCGCGACGGAGTTTTTATGCATCGGCTTTCGATTTTTCCTTCCTTAACGGCTTTGAGAATCGAATCAGCCGTGCGTTCTTCAGCATCAATCAGATTAATCCCGTATCCTACAAATCTGCACGAGTGAGCATCTGAACCCGCTGTAATCGGTTTGCCGAATTTTTTCGCAACGCGTGCGGCTTTTCTATTTGAAGATGAAATATAGTATCTGCTGTTGTAAGCCTCTATTGCGTCAGCGAGTTTTAAGGCGTTCATATTTTTCAAACCTACTGCGTGTCTGAATCTGTGAAACGGGTGAGGGATAATTACAAGACAGCCTTTTTCTTTGGCTTTGGCAATTGTCGTTTCCGCGTCTTCGTTCATCGGGAACTCGTCGGTTGTTCCGAGAACAAGAACATGCCCCTGCTTTGTTGAGACCTCAACACCGGGAATTATCACAAGAGATTCATCGGAAAAAGCGAGCGCTTCCTTTGCTGACTTCGTTGTGTCGTGGTCGGTGATTGCTATTGCGTCAAAGCCAGCCTCTTTGGCTTTGGAGATTATTTCTTTTACAGTGCAGTGACCGTCGGCTGAGGCGGATGTATGAATATGAAGGTCACATTTTATTCTAACCATTTGATACTAAATTATTTACAATTTAATTGATGATAATAATATAGTAAAATGCATGTTCTTTTTCCGACAGGACGCCAGAGCGAAGAGGCGCTGAAATCCTCGCTTGCAAAAGTCACGAAGTTTACTTATGAGATTGTTGTCACAGGCGAGATTGCCTCTTTTCTGACGCCAACGCAGCTTGAAAAACTTATCTCCTGCGGAAATTATGACTGCGTCGTTGTTTCGGGTATGTGCACGGCTTCTTTTGAAGAGATTGATAATACTGCCGATGTAAAAATTTTCAGAGGAACGCGCCACGCATCAGATATGTCTTTGTGCGAGCCTCTTATTATAAGCGGCTCTCTTTCAAAAACCAAACCAGCCGATGAACTTCTGACAGAAGAAAAGAAAAAGAACGCTCTTGAAAAATTAGTTCAGTCGGAAACGGAAGCAGACTTTGATTTTGAAATTCGCGGGGTTAAGTTCGGGAAATCTTCGCGGATTAAAGTCGTCTGCGAGATTATGGATGCACATACTTGTCCGAATTTAAGAGAAAAAGCGATAGCGGCTTTTGATTCAGGCGCTGACGCGGTTGACTTGGGATTCGGTTTTGACGCGTGCGAAGCAGATGTCATCCGCTGTTTTGAAGAACTTGAGGATTTACCTTTTCCTCTTTCGGTCGACACGCTCAACCCTGATTTGATTCGTGCGGCTCTTTTCAGAGCAGACATTGTTTTTTCGCTGACGAAAAAAACAATCTCAGTCCTCGCTGACGCTGTGAAAAAAAGCGGAGCTGTATGTGTATTAATTTCCCGCGACGGAAATTCGCTTGAAGAGACTGTTGCCCTTGCGAAAGCGCACGGCTTAACAAAAATTTTAGCCGATCCGCTTCTTCTTCCGCCGTTATCGAAAATGACCGAGTCGCTTGCTGGCTATACAAAAGATTACGGTATCTCAAAAGTTCTGGGCTGTGTAAATGTCATTGAACTGACGGACGCAGACAGCGTTGGAATGTGCGCACTACTCGCTTCGGTTGCGTCTGAAACAGACTGCTCAGCGGTTTTAATCTCTGAGCACTCGGATAAAACGTCAGGAGCGTGCTTTGAAATGCGAAGAGCAACGGAAATTATGGCTCTTTCAAAAGGTCGACCTTACCCAAAAGATGCGGGAATCGACCTGTTCGTTATTAAAGAGAAGAGAAAAAGACATGAGCCATCACTTGTCTACGATGAAATCCGTGACGCGCCTCTACCGCGTGAGAATCTGGTTTACGATAAGAAAGGAAGTTTCAGAATAGGGATAGAAAACGGATATGTCGTTGCTGTAAGACACGGCAAAGCAATTCGCGGAAAAACATGGTATGAGGTTTTTTCGGCAATTCTTGAAGAAGAAGGCGTTTCACTTTTAGACCACGCGGGTTATCTCGGAAAAGAACTTT
This sequence comes from Methanocorpusculum sp., assembly GCA_030539595.1. Classification (GTDB taxonomy): domain Archaea; phylum Halobacteriota; class Methanomicrobia; order Methanomicrobiales; family Methanocorpusculaceae; genus Methanocorpusculum. The sequence goes on from JAUNXW010000001.1 coordinate 10,340, forward strand.
ACAAAGCCGAACTTGCTTTGCGCTTCGGAAGAAGTTTTGAGCAGGACGGAGAATTCTGAAAATTTATTTTTTATATAGACTAAATCTTTCCAACGGATTCAGATAACAATTCGCAAATAAAAAAATTGCTCGGCTGAGAAACCGTACTTCGAGCTGTATCCAAAGAGTGTTTTATTACTTCACAGCTCAGATATGTAAGTATGGTTTCTGAAGAGATCGATTCCGTCCTCAAAAGATTAGAAGAGGACAATGTAAAATCAGTTCTCCTTCAATTCTCTGACCTTGAAGGAAAACCGAAAAATGTAGCGATCCCCACGAAACAGATGAGGAAAGCATTAACTGACGGCATTAGTTTTGACGGTTCTTCAATTCAGGGATTTGCGAGACTTGAAGAATCCGACATGACACTTCACCCAGAAGTGTCGACATATCAGATAATACCGTGGTCTGATGAAAAATTCCGCATGGCGCGTTTCATCTGCAACGTATATACAATACACGGCGAACCGTTTACAGGCGACCCCAGATATATCTTAAAGAGGGAAATGGAAAAAGCCGCCAAACTCGGCTACACCTTCAACGTAGGGCCTGAAATGGAGTTTTTCCTTTTCAGAACCGATGAAAACGGACACGCTACGGTAAATCTTCAGGATCACGGAAGTTACTTCGACCAGACGCCGACCGACCCGGGAGAAGACGTCAGACGCGACCTTGTTATTCAGCTCTCGGAAATGGGATTCAATATTGAGGCGTCTCACCATGAGGTAGCCCCGTCTCAGCACGAAATCGACTTCACATACGGAAGCGCACTTGAAATCGCGGACAAGGTTGTCACCTTCAAGTTCGCGGCAAAAACACTCGCACTCAAGAAAGGTCTACACGCAACTTTCATGCCCAAGCCGATTTTCGGAATAAACGGCTCGGGTATGCACGTCAACTCTTCACTGATGAAGGACGGCAAAAACGCATTCTTCGATCCCGAAGGAGAAGACCAGCTTTCAGACACCGCAAGATATTTTATCGGCGGTCTGCTGAAACATATCGACGGAATCACAAGAATTGCAAATCCTACCGTAAACTCATACAAGCGTCTTATCCCTGGATATGAAGCGCCTGTTTACGTAGGATGGTCAGCACTCAACCGCTCGGCACTGATTCGCGTCCCATCGTCCAGAGGAAAGAGCACAAGAGCCGAACTCAGAAGCCCAGACCCAACATGTAACCCGTATCTTACGTTTGCTGTTATGCTTGCGGCAGGTATGGAAGGAATTGTAAATAAAATAGAGCCGCCGGAAAGCATCGACAAAAATATCTTCAGAATGACACCCGCAGAACGCGAGGCTGAAGGAATCAGATGTCTTCCGTGGAGTCTTGTTGAGGCTAACGCGGCGCTCATGAAGGATGAACTGCTCTGCTCCGTTCTCGGCGAACATGTCGTTGCCCAGATAAAAAGAATCGGAGAACTCGAGTGGTCAGATTTTTCCAAGGCAATCACCGACTGGGAAATCAAAAGATATCTGGCGACATACTGAACAGGAAATATCCATTTTTTATTGAGGCTGTTTAATCGTGATCTACCCGGCACTAAAAATCCCTCTAAAAATATTATCAAACGGATTTTTCACGATTGAACAAACTCTTATTGAGCGTGAAACAAACAGGATTTAATTAATATCTTCTGTGCCATAATATATCTCAAATGCAGTTCAGCAAAAAATATCTCACGCCCCTGTTAATTCTGCTTATATTTGAAGCGATAGCCGTTTCGCTCTGGCTCAGCCTTGAAAATATCTTCTACCTCTTCAACTTTTCATACATCGGCGTCTGTATCTCTGTAGGAATTTTCTTATACATCAGAAAATTCAGATACGCAAGAAACGTTGTTATGTTTTCCGTCGGTCTGTATGTGCTTGTGTATCTTGGAATAATCTCGCACGAAAATATGCAGATTGAAGGCTTCTGGTATTTCCTGTTTCTCGGAGTTTTTCAGGCGGCAGTCATACACTACGCAGTTGCGAAAATCTTTGGACCATTACTTTTCGGACGCGGCTGGTGCGGTTACGCCTGTTGGACGGCAATGATTTTAGATGTTCTTCCGTTCAAAGTTCCAAGCGCCCCGCGAAAGAAAATCGGATACATAAAATACATAGTTTTTGCCGTTTCGCTGATATTCGTTACGTCTTTATTTATATTTAAAGCGGCGGATATCGAAAACATCATGTGGATTAGTTTCATCGTCGGAAACATTCTTTACTACGCGGTAGGAATTTATCTCGCGTTCATGTTCAAAGATAACCGTGCCTTCTGCAAATACATCTGTCCTGTTGCCGTGATTTTAAAACTGACGAGTTACTTCTCTCTCACAAGAGTGAGATATGAGCCGAAAAACTGTCTTTCCTGCGGAAAATGTCTGCGTGTCTGTCCTATGGATGTTGACATGATGAATAATTCAAGAAGTAGAGTTAACGGGACTGAGTGTATTCTTTGTATGAAATGCGTTGATGAGTGCCCAAGAGATTGTCTGAAAATCTCAGCACTTATTCAAAAATGAAAATCAGGCTCGCACAGCCCCTCAACCGCATCCGCATAATGCTTTACGTTTGCCGAAATAATTTCCCGATTAATAGAACTCATCAGTCTCTTGTTAAACTCCGCAAGAAGTTTATCCGACAAAATACAGCGCTGACCAACCTCATACTCTCCCGAAATCTTACCCTCACGGGCAAGGTCGATAACAATTTTATCCACCATATAAACCGAAGCAGGCTCTAAAATATCCAGAACACACGGCATTTTTCCGTTTCCCGCAGGCTCTATTTCACCGTACAAAGCGCCTTTCGTCAAATCAAGCCCCGCACCTATACACGCAGTGCTTATGTTTGCATAAAGAACTGCGTATCCATGCGACAGAAGAACATTCAGCGGGTCAGAATACGGAGGCTTCATTCTTCTGCGGTAACCCAAATCTGAGGGAACGGCTCTTGAGAAAATCTCGTAATACATATTCTTAGTCAGAGTGAATACTCTGCCGAGTTCAGCAAGAGTAATCAGGTAATCAAGTTCGGCGCGTGCTCCGGAAACAATTTCAAACTCGCCTTTATAATAAATCCCGCCCTCAATTTTTTCCGACAGCTCATGAAGAAGCCTCATTCTCGCTTCAATGGACGACTTAATAGATGTCAGGGCAAATTTATGAACGGGCAGATTTTTCTGCTGCTGAGAAAGAGCGGGAACGCCGCCGTTATACAATAATCCCGTCGGGTTGCCGTGAACATCGAAAAAAGAAACACCGATTCCCTTTTCTGCAAACGTTTCAACAGCGGACGTCTGAAAATTATGATTACCGCAGATGATGACATGCTTAATTTCATCAAGCGAGTAGCGCTCGGTTTTACCTTTGCGCGAAACAAGAAGAGAGTCGCGTGTGGTTTTTATATCCGCACCGAACCCCCAGACCGTAACCCACGAAATATTATTCATGAAGCCCTCCTTCCGTTCTCGCGCTGAGTTCAAGACGGCACTTTCCGCAGAAATATTTACGTTTGCGGTCAAGGTCTGCAAGATTTCGCGGGCAGTACATGATACAGCCGGGGTTATCACAGTGTTCGATTCCATAAAGGTGCGCGATTTCGTGAGCGCCCTCTTTTACAATTCTGTCAATGAGAGCTTCATCGTCTGCGTGTCTTCCGTAATATTCGTTGGCAAGTCTGTATGGGGAGACTACTGAGACGCCGAGTTTGGGATAAGCGAGCCCGAATACGAAATCAGCGAGCGGTTCAAAAATGTCTGCTGGAGTCACGAGCAGGATTTTTTCTGTGATATGGTTGAATTTATTGTAATATTCTATATCCATGTCGGCGGGCTTGAACAATTCGGGCATACGCCTTCTGAACATATCGAGTTTGGTAAGTATTTTTACCGCATCGCACTGATTTCTTATTGTGTCGAAGCCTTCAAGCGGAAACGTTCCGTTGTCTATTCGCGAGACCGGCATTTCAAGAACTGCCGACAGTTCTTCTGATACCGGTCTTGACAGACCTATCGGCACTCTTGCGTCCCAGAAAAGATGTATCCCCATGTCGTAGATAATATCAGTGTTGAGAGACATAAACTTACTTGAATTGTGCCGATGATTAATGAGATTGAGAGATGTGTTGCAGAGTATATTTTGAAGAATTACACTTCCGCGGTTGAGGTCGGTTTCGGCGGAAAAACAACTGCGGCTGAGTTTTTGGTTGAAAGAGGAGTTTCTGTTCTGTGTACTGATGTTCATTCGTATGATTCTGCTGTGCCTTGCGTTGTTGATGACTGCTTTGAGCCTGATTTATCCCTTTACAAAGGCGCGGACGTGATTTATTCGATTCGCCCGGGCTGCGAAATTGTTCCGCCGATGATTGAACTCGCGAGAAAAGTAGGCTGTGACCTGATTGTGTATCATCTTGGTTTTGAACTGTTTGAAGACGGCGGGGAAAAAATTGATGCGGATGGAGTTATTCTGCATAAGTATGTCTGATTTTTAATTTTGAATCGGCAGCTTCTATTTGAAAGAATTCGTTAAACAACGAATTTATTAAAACTACCGTTCGACCACAAAAATTTTTATAACATACATCAAATCAAATAGCGCATGTCTGCAAGGCATTACAGAAACGACTCGGTCACCAAACTTGAATACACGGAAGATACCAGACGGTCTCTTTACTCAATGCTTTCTTACGGAGCTGCGCACGCTTCAAAAGAAGCTGATGCCATACTTTATTTCGGAAACGTAATCTCCTACGGAGCACTTATGGATAAAGTTCACAGCTGCGCCGCCGGATTTCTCCGCCTCGGAATAAAAAAAAGCGACTGCGTTACAATATTTCTGCCAAACATCCCCCAGTGTGTCATTGCGGTTTATGCCCTCAACCGAATCGGTGCGGTCTGCAACATGGTTCACCCTCTTTCGACAAAAGAAGAACTTGAATATGCTGTAAAACTCACTGACAGCCGCTTTGTTCTTACGTTTGAATCAAACGAAGGACTTTGTGACGGACTCAGTGTAACCGTTATCAGATGCAGAACGCCGTATTATTTCCCGCACAATATAAAGGGACTTGTAACAGCTCTTGCCTACAACTATTCTGTGCGCAAATGTAAGAAACTTGAAAACGTCATCGACTGGAAAGACGTCATGTTCAACGGGAAAATATTTTTTGAAAGAGGCGAGGCTCTCCCAGCAGACGACGCAAAAGGTTCAGACACCGCTGTAATCATGTACACCGGCGGAACAACGGGAGATTCAAAAGGCGTTGAGCTCTCAAACGCCGCGATGAACTACTCAGCCGTTGAGCTTCTGATGCATTTTGCAAACGGAGCGCCCCACATAGGAGACACAATTCTTTCAATTCTTCCCGCGTTTCACGCCTTCGGATTTATTGTGGTTATCCATGTTCCTTTATCGGGCGGACTGCGTCTTGTGTTTTTGCCGAGATTCAATCCCAAGCAGTGCGCAAAACTTGTCATAAGCGAGCAGATAAATTATCTTGCGGGCGTTCCTGTAATTTATGAGAGGCTCTACCCGCTGCTTAAAGATAAGGACATCTCCTGCGTTCACCACGCTGTCTGCGGAGGAGACAAGGTAACAACCGACCTGCTCAACAGATACAATGAGATTCTCGGCAAAGACAATGGGCTTGCAGAGTTAAGACCGGGTTACGGGCTAACCGAAGCGGCAGGATGCTGTCTTCTGACGAAGAAAAATTATTCAGAGTTCATCGAAGGATGTGTTGGTTCACCTCTTCCTGGAACAGAGATTTGCCTTGTTGAGCCCGGAACAACAGAAGTTGTCGAAGACGACGAGGGAGAACTTTGTATAATTAATCCGGGGCTCATGACCGGATATTATAAAAACGAAACCGCAACGCGTCAGGTTTTAAGAAAACACGACGACGGGCGCACGTGGCTTCACACGGGAGATGTTGTAACTCTGTCGGGCGGCGACACGGTTATTTTCAAATCCAGATACAAGCGCATGGTAAAAATCAACGGAATTAACGTTTACCCTACGCTCATAGAAAACACAATGTCGGGCTGTTCCCTTGTTGATGAGGTCTGTGCGGTTGCTGTTCCGTGGAAAAACGACCGCAGAATAAAACTCTATGTTACGCTTGCGCCGCAGGTGGATAAGGAGAAGGCGTCGTCTGAAATTATGGCTTACGCAAAGTCTCACTTAAATCATTGGAGCACGCCGTTTGCCGTTACCGTTCTTGATTCCATGCCGTTAACGAAAATGAACAAGACTGACTACAGGGTTCTTGAAAAAAGAGGCTGAGTTAATTTATCCGATTGGTGATTGTATCAATCATCAAGTTTTCTGAAAAGTCCGGGCTTGCTCTTTGGAATCATACACGTTGGGCATTTCCATGTCGGCGGTAAATCATCGTATTTTGTTCCGGGTGCTATTCCGTGATTCGGGTCACCCAAATCCTCATCGTAAACATATGCACAAAAAATGCAGATATACTTTGCCATACATATCAATTTGTAGTTTTTTATTTATATAATTCACCTATGAGGACATTTTTTGTATGGAGTTTGTCCAATCGTCATGTGAATTCGTTGGACAAGATTTAGTCTAAGGCTGTTCCAACTGAATTAATTACGAAAAAAAGACCGCAGTCAGTTAAAATTTTTGTGGGATTGAAACCCCATAAAAATATTTTATTTGCCTTATGGGCAAATTTACATTATCTTGCCGAGCAGGCGGATGGAGTTGGTCATATCAGGTCCAAGCGGTGAACCGAAGATAATCTGTGTAACTCCTGCTGCGTTGAGGTCTTCACATTTCTGGCGGATTGTGTCCGGTGTTCCGCAGATTGTGAATGCTTCAAGTTCCTTGTCTGTGACAAGTTCATTTACTGACTTGAAGTCGAAGCGTGCAAGTGCGTCCTTAATCTTTGCAACGTTTGCAAGGTCAAGTCCGTGTCTCTGGAGTAATGCTTCGGGTGAACCTGCTGCAATAAATGCAGAGACAATCTTTGCTGCCTTCTTTGCTTTCTTCTCGTCTTTGTCGATTGAAAGTGCTGTGTATGCACCGACATCGAATCCTTTCTTGCCGACTTTGTCGCATGCTGCTTTGATGATTGGGATTGCAACCTGGAAGTCTTTCGGGTTGGATGCGTTGATTAATGCTCCGTCTCCCTTAAGTCCTGCGAGCTCGAGTACTTTTGGACCCTGTGCACCGACGTAGATTGGGATACCTTTCTTTCCGGGGAGTGTGACGCCTGTGAGTTTTGCACCGTCGTAGTCGAAGTAGGTTCTGCCTGACTTCTTCATTTCTGCGCCAGAGCACATCTCACGGATTACATCAATTGCTTCTCCAAGTCTTGCAACCGGCTTTTCAGGCTGTATGCAGAGTTTCGGAAGGGTTGAAAGGTCGCCTGGACCAATACCGAGTGTTGCACGTCCGTCTGATACTTCATTCAGTGTGCATGCAAAGGATGCCATTGCTGCCGGTGTGTCGGTGAACGAGTTCATGATTCCCGGTCCCATCTTAAGTGTTGAAGTTGCGAGTGCAACTGCGGTTAAGACTGAGTAGCAGTGTCTGTTGTTGTAGTGGTTGGTGATCCATGCGTAGTCAATATCCTTGCTCTCTGCAAGTTTACAGTAGTTAACTACCTGTTTGACATTTACGTTTCCTGGAACAAATTCAATTCCATAAGTCATAGTTCTTTACACCTCACTTTAAAGTTTTACTCCTCGACATAAATATATTCTGATTTTAATGAGCCGAATTCCCGCGTAAATAAGCCCTTTAACCCCCCTCAAGAAAATAAACCCGATACGGTCTTTTTTTTATGCGCTCTGAAAAACAATAAAAAACTTAGGCAAGACCGAGAAAAATCCGACGCAGTCTGATTTAAGCGGACCTGCCGGGGATCGAACCCGGTTCTTCGGGTTCGAAGCCCGAAAGGATATCCACTACCCCACAAGTCCAGAAATAGTAATGATATATTTGCGGCTGAATCGTATAATTTAGTATGGTTTTATCCTCATCAATTATCCGCAGAAAAATTAATGACGGCAGTCTCGGAATAACTCCTTTCGCGGAAGAGTCTCTTCAGCCGTCTTCATACGACTTAAGGGCCGCAGAAGACATCGTTATCAAAAAAGGAAAAATGACCTTAGTTCCGACAATGGAATTTGTCTCGCTTCCCGATGATTTATGCGCAACACTTTGGGGGCGTTCATCGTTTGGAAGAAAAGGTGTGGTTCTCGGCGCAGGATACATTGACCCGGGATTTCGCGGAAACCTCACACTCTGTATGGTAAACGCAGGCGAAGAAGATATCCCCGTTACCAAAGGCATGAGAGTGGTTCAGATGCTTATACACTCCGTTGAAGGTAAAGTTGAAAGCGCATACAATGGAAACTATCAGGACAGTCACGGCGTCGTAAAATCAAAAATCTAAATCAGACCGAGAGTAAAAAGCATCACCGGAAACATAACCGAGCCCATACAAAAAATTCTCGGGATATCAACAAGCGCGGGAACAAGCCCGATAAGACTTGCAAGAATCAGAATTATCAAGCCGAACCCTCCGCAGAAAATCACGGTCAGCGCTAATAGAAAAATAAAAACAATAATCGACAAAGCGCGCTGATTCAGCTTTGTAAAAAAATCACAACCGCGCGACGCAAACAACACCGCGAAGTATCCGAGCAGAACCGCAAGCGCAGATACAAGGAGCATTAAATACACAGACGGCAGCTCAAATTCTGCCATTGCTGCCATTGATCCGGAACGCATACGACCGACCGCATAAAGCGCGGCAATTCCGAGAACAGCGTTTGCGGTGTTTGCGGCAGAAGTTGAGATTAAATAATTCTCAGGCTCTCTTTTTTCAAAATTACCGCTTCGCCTGACTGCAAGCAGAGCGTTTGCCGTGCTGCTTGAAAATCCGGGAAGCCATCCGACGATTGCTCCGGCAACAGCGCCTTTAACTCCGTTTGAATAAATCTGCGAATTTGATAAATTCAGCGGTGAGGATTTCTGAGTTTTTATTTTCGGTGATTTTTTAATCGACGACATCAGCAGGGGAACGGCAAACAGTCCTGTTAAGAGAGGCAGAAGAATTTCTCCGATTCCGAAAAAACCGAACGAGAGATATGAATAGTTCATGGCATAAACACCGAGTGCGCCGGAAGTTATGAATACGGCAGAAGCCCATGCGGGTGATTTTGAAAAGAAAATCAGTAGGCAGGCAGCGGTTAAAATAACCAACCCTATACCCCAGTCGAGATAATTCTGAAGACCTGATAGAAAAATCATAAACAAAGCAAAGAGGGGTAAGCAGAAAATAAAACCCCAGAGACTGCCCAAAGCGGAAATTCTTATCGCTCTTTCACCGAAGCCCGATAAATACAGTCTGTGCGCGGGAAGAACGGATAAAACAGTGTCAGCATCGGGAACGCCGAAAATGGTTGAGGGGATATTGTCTAAAAATGTGTGGACTATCATTGAAGAGACTATCAAAGCGCATACTCCGTCAACTCCGAGAAAAGAGACAAGCGGAATTGATAGAGCCGCGGCAAGACCCGCAATTGTGTTTGAGTGAATTCCGGGAACAAGTCCCGAAAATATTCCAAGAAGAGTTCCTGAAATTAATCCGATGATGATGCCAAACATTCGATGTTGTGTTGAATAGATGAAGTAATATAATTTTGGCATGCAAAAAGCATGCTTTTTTCGAGTACAGTAAATCGATATTTTTTATTGATTAATTTTATTTCGACTAACTTCGGTCTCCATCTCATTTTTTCAGTTCCCAATTACCTTACAAACCGCCAAGACTTAAGCGGGCAGGGTATGTGCAACCATTCTGTTTACGTGGGTTTAATATAATTGATTAAAAATAGCTTTAATTCTGGCTTATTTTTATGATTTGTGGTTTGTTCGCAGAAATTGGGGTTATTTTCAGACGATGAAACACCTTGCCTGTTGTATAAAGCGGCTTAAAATCGTTCTGTGTAAGCCAATCAAGCATTAAGATAGGTTGATATCTTTAGGGTTTGTTTTTTGTAGTTTTTGTCGTAGTTCGCGGATTTACAGCAACGCTGTGTTTGTCTAAGCGGGTTTTATTGTGAGGGGTGATTGAAACGATGGTGATTTTCGGTGTCTCGCGATATAATTTAAAAGACCAACAATACAACAACTCTACTTACGGAGAATAATAAACCGCGTAACTCCTATCTAATTACTGTCCTCTGCGAACACCATTTCTTAACGCCGCTCTCCTAAACTCTTCGAGTTTACCCGCCGCTTTCGAAGCCGCGTGGCAAAGGCTGAGACTTGGGCTTGGCACGCTGAAATCTCGGAAACGCTTTTATTGTAGACGCGGTGATTCTCTGCGGGTCGATACAATTATCCCTTCTCTGTACAAATAATAAAGTACCTTTCAGAAGCCTGCGGGATTTCTAAATAAATGCAGGTCAGTAAAATCGGTCGGATGGGGAAATATAACTCTGTTCCCATCACTCAAAAATGAACAACAAAATATCAGCGGAGCCTAAGGCAAAAGGAAACGCACTCAGGTCTCCATCACTTGCAGGTATGTTTTATCCCGAAAAAAAAGAGGAATTAAACAGCCTGTTAACGCAATTTTTCAATGATACGGTCACGTCTGTAACAAATCCCAAAGGAATCCTTGTCCCGCACGCAGGATATATTTATTCGGGCAGATGCGCTGCTGTAAGCTACTCAAAAATATCTCCCGACTTTAACGGCACATTTGTAATAATAGCCCCGTCACATCAGGGATTCGACACCTGCGTCTCAGATTTAATCTGGGAAACCCCCATAGGCTCGGTCAATGCGGACGAAAAATTCATTGAAGCGCTTGACATACCTCTCAATAACAACGCCGTCTGCGAGCGCGAAAACTCTATTGAAGTTCAGATACCTTTCATCAAACACAGATTCCCAAAAGCCTCAATAGTTCCGATTTTAATCGGCGACCAGTCATACTCCGGAGCAAAATACGCAGCCGACGCAGTAATATCTGCCATTAAAAGAACGGGTATTACACCCGTAATAATTGCATCGGGCGACGGCTCTCACTATGTCCCGAGGAAAAAAGCGGAAACCGACGACTTAATCGTTCTTGCGGCTTTGAAAAATCTTGACACTAAAAAATTCTACGACGCCCTGATAAAAATTCAGCCGTCAATGTGCGGATACGGCTGTATCTGCGCAATGGCAGAAATCTGCAAATATCTCGGCGCAAAAGAATCACGTGTCCTAACCTATCAGACATCCGGCGACGCGACCGGAGACTACAGCGAAGTGGTCGGATACATCTCAATGGAGGTCGTCTGATGGCTACATGGAGCGCGCCCGGAAAAGTTTTCTTGTTCGGTGAACACGCCGTCGTTTACGGCAAACCCGGAATAGCGATGGCAATTAAACCGCGTGTGATGGTCACAGTCCGCCACTCGCGGTTTTATCAGAAGCCCAACTCACCGTATATTGCCGAGTGCTTCAGAATTTTAGACATAAAAGGCAGTGTCTACGTCCGCTCGCAGCTTCCAAGCGCGTCAGGTCTCGGCTCATCCGCAGCAGTGACTGTTGCCACGCTCTTTGCCATAAACGACGAGTTCTCGCTTGGGCACTCGCGCGAAGAACTCGCGGCTCTTTCTCACGAAGTTGAAAAAATCACCCAGAGCGGTCATGCAAGTGCAACCGACACTTACGTATCCACTTACGGCGGCATGGTCTTAATCCGCAGCGGAGAAAAACGCAGACTTATTCCGCCCGAAAACTTCTCAATAGTCATCGGCAACACACTCGTCTCCCACAACACAGCCGAAATGGTCGCACGTGTTGCGGATTTAATGCAGAACTCGCCGAAAATTGCAGATCCGATAATGGACTCAATAGGCGCAATCACAATGGAAGCGATGCACAATATGGAAAATCACAAAGAACTCGGTATTCTGATGAACAGAAACCAGGCGCTTTTGGATGCTCTCGGCGTAGGACATCCCGCTCTTTCACATCTCGCTCTTGCGGTTCGCTCAGCGGGCGCTTACGGCGCAAAACTCTCAGGCGCTGGCGGCGGCGGATGCATCTGGGCTCTTTGCTCAAAAGGCAACAAGAACAGAGTGATTAACGCCATTGAAGACTGCGATGCAAGACCTATCGTTACATCAATCGATACAGAGGGGGTGCGAAAAGAGAAAGATGAGTGAGATTAAAATCATCAAACTCGGAGGAAGCGCGGTAACCGACAAATCAAAAGAAGGAGTTGTCAATTACGAAAAAATCTCACTGATGGCAAAAGCCGTGTCCGCAAATTCATCGGACGCCGAATTTATCATTGTTCACGGCGCGGGTTCGTGCGGTCACCCGCAGGCGAAAAAGTGGAAGATTCAGGAAGGCGTTACCCGCGAAAATTCGGACGGGATTTTTGAAACTCACGAAGCCGTGAACCGCTTAAACAGCGCGGTCGTTTCGGCTCTCAGAAAAGAAGGAGTCAATGCGGTAAGTTTCCACCCGTTTGAATGCTCCTTTGCGAAAAACGGTCGTCTCGTTTTCTGCGGAGTTGAGCAGATTAAAAAACTGATTTCGGTTGGCGCAGTCCCCGTGCTTCACGGAGATGTCGTTATGGACGAATCACGCGGTGCATGCATTGTTTCCGGAGACCAGATAGCACCGTTCCTTGCAGAAGCCTTAGGCGTAAAAGAAATCGGAATCGCCACAGAAGTCGGCGGAGTTTTATCAAACGGGAAAATCGTTCCTGAAATTACCCGTGAAAACGTATCGGAAATCAAATTCGAAGACGCGCAAACCGCAGACGTAACCGGAGGCATGCGCGGAAAAATTGAAGAACTGCTCCTGCTTGCCGATGCGGGCATATCCTCGCATATTTTCGCACCGGAACAGACAGCGGAATACTTATCGGGAAAATACAAAGGCGGAACGAAGGTGAAATAATGACAACAGCAAGCAGAAAATATGACCATCTGAAACTTTGCATCGACGAAAACATCTCTCACGGAAATTCGGGATTCGATGACGTTGTCTTAGTCCACAACGCACTGCCCGAACTCGATTTTAACGAAATTGACCCAAGTACCGAATTTTTAAACCGCAAAGTCGGCTCGCCTCTCGTAATTTCCGCAATGACCGGAGGGCACGCCCTGACCTCTGCGGTCAACGAAAATCTCGCGAAAGCCGCAGAAAAATACAATCTTGTGATGGGTGTCGGTTCGCAAAGAGCCGCCCTTGAAGATTCTTCGCAGGAAGACAGTTTCAGAATCGTCCGTGATACTGCGCCCCATGCGTTCCTTGCCGCAAACATAGGAGCTGTCCAGCTCGTTTCGCACGGAATGGAATGGGTTGAAAAAGCAGTTGAGATGATAGATGCCGACGCAGTCTGCGTTCATCTGAACTTTTTACAGGAAGCAATACAACCCGAAGGCGAGAAAAACGCATCTGGCGTTTTAGCCTCGCTTCACACACTCTGCAGAGAATCCCGTGTTCCAGTAATCGTAAAAGAAACCGGTTCGGGAATCTCGGGCACTGCGGGCAAAGCCCTATTTGATGTGGGTGTCTCTGCCATTGACGTCGGCGGATTCGGCGGAACTTCCTGGGCAAAAATCGAAAGTCTTCGCAGTGCCGGTGATAAAACACGACAGACGCTTGGAAATACATTCCTCAACTGGGGAATTCCCACAGCGGTCAGTGTTTTTGAGGTAGCGAAAGTAAAAAAAGGTACGCTGATTTCAACAGGCGGTTTAAACAGCGGACTCGATATAGCAAAATCAATAGCGCTCGGAGCTGATTTCGGTGGAATGGCTCTTGCGCTGTTAGCCCCTGCACACGCAGGTGAATCACAGCTCTTTGACAAAATAGATACAATACTTGCCGAGTTCAAAACGGCGATGTTTTTGTCCGGGGCTAAAAATCCTGTTGAGCTTGCTAAAACAAAGTATTACTTAACAGGTACTGTCAGGGAAATGACAGCGGAAATTTGAAAAATATGACAACAGACATAGAAGTAATAGCCGTCGGCGGATACAACGAGGTCGGAAGGAACATGACCGCCGTTCGCGTCGGCAAGGAAATCGTAATATTCGATATCGGACTTTATCTTGACCCGATATCAGGAAACAACAGCGTCGATATGGAAAACATGCACTCTTTGGACTTAATCCAGATGGGCGCAATCCCGGACGACACAGTAATGAACTCTGTGGAAGGAACGGTTAAGGCAATCGTGTGCACTCACGGACACTTAGACCACATAGGAGCAATTCAAAAACTTGCTCACAGATACAACTGCCCGATTATAGCAACTCCCTACACAACGGAACTTATCAAACAACAGATTGAAGGCGAAAGAAAATTCTCCGTCATGAACAAGACTTTTGCGTTAAAGGCAGGAGCAAAATACACAATCTCACAGTATCTGACGCTTGAATTTGTCAGGGTTCAGCACAGTATCATTGACTCAGCCATAGCGGTTCTTCACACACCCGCAGGCGCTGTCGTTTACGCAAACGATTTCAAATTCGATATGACGCCGGTCATTGGAGAAGCTCCGGATGTTGCACGCCTCAGAGCAATAGGAAAAGAAGGCGTTAAAGTCCTGATTGTGGAATCCCTTAACCTTGATGATCGCGGCTATGCCCCAAGCGAACAGGTCGCACGCTTAAGAGTTCGCGACACTCTTATGAGGTGCGAGGACGACAAAAACGCCATTATCGTATCGACGTTCGCGTCGCAGATTGCAAGAATCAAGACAATCACCGAATGCGCAAGAGAAATTGACAGAATACCGGTTCTTCTCGGACGCAGTATGGAAAGATACAACGGAACAGCAGAAATTCTGAAACTCGTTGCTTTCCCGCAGGGAACAAGCATTTACGGAAACCGCAAAACGACCGACAGGATGCTTCGCCGCGTCGCGAAGGAAGGAAAGGAAAAATTCCTGCTTGTCGCAACCGGTCATCAGGGTGAACCGGGTTCAATGCTTTCGCGTATGGCTCTTGGAGACACACCGTTCAAAATCGAAAAAGGCGACAAGGTTCTCTTCTCGGCAAACATCATCCCGAACCCGATTAACTTTGCACAGCGTGCGGAAGTCGACAGACTTCTTCTTCGTCAGGGCGCAAGAATCTTCGACGGTCTTCACGTAACCGGACACGCATATTACCAAGACCACTATGATTTACTGACCATGCTCAACCCGGAACACATTATTCCGTCGCACGGACCTTTCACAATGAAAGGCGGCTACGTAACGCTTGCCTCTGAGTTCGGCTACTCTGTAAACAAGGATATCCACATCCTGCAAAACGGCGACAGGCTCGTTCTCCCGAAGTGATAATATGGATTTACAGGATTATCTGAAAGCCGTTGCCAAAAAAATCGACTTTGAGGCTGATGAATACAGTCTCGCAGTTGATACTACTCTGCAGAAGGCTTCATCCCACCTTCTTCTTGGCGGCGGAAAAAGACTTCGTCCGGCGCTTCTTCTGCTTTCTGCGGATTCTGTCCGCAAGGGAGCTTCTGAGGATTTATTCTATGCGGCTGCGGCGCTTGAGTGGACTCATACTTTCACTCTCGTTCACGATGACATTATGGATGATGATTCGCTCAGAAGAGGGATTCCGACAGTTCACACAGTGTGGAATCAGTCAACTGCGATTCTTGCGGGAGACGTTTTGTATTCCAAAGCGTTTGAGTATATCTGCCGCGTGAACAATGCTTCCGATTCGGCAAAAATCAAGGCTGTTCAGATGCTTGCCCACACCTGCTACGAACTCTGCGATGGTCAGCAGGAGGATATGGAGTTTGAGACGCGCTCAGATGTTACTCTTGCGGAGTATCTGGGTATGGTTCGCAGGAAGACGGGCGTTTTGTATGCGGCGGCTGCCGGAATCGGCGCGATTCTTGCAGGCGGAGATATGAAGCAGGTTTCGGCTCTATACACACTTGGTTTAAACACAGGAATTGCTTTCCAGATTCAGGATGATATTATTGATTTGACTGTTCCATCAGATATTTCCGGTAAGAATCAGGGGTCAGACCTCAGGGAAAATAAGCAGACGATTATTGCGATTCTCGCACGCGAGGCGGGCGTTGATTTGTCGAAATATAAGAAGGCTGAACTTTCTAAAGAAGATATTGATGAAGCGGTCGCACTGCTGACTTCGGCAGGCGTTGTGGAAAAGTCTAAAGGTATCTCACAGAAGCTTATCGATGACGCAAAGCAGGGCTTGTCCGTTATTTCCGACAGCGGTGAGAAGTCTATGATTTTAGATATGGTCGATTATTTTATTAATCGGTCTGTTTAATTTTTTTATAGAGTTAAATTAAGTAAACCGCGAACGCAAATCATAGATTCGCAAGTGTTTCACTTGCTTGGCTAAGAAACCTAAAGATTTCCGTCTTGCGTATCGGTGTCCCGCTAAATAAATTTAAAGTCCAACAAATTAAAATTTCAAATATATGATTCTGTAATTGAACAGACCTCCTCTGTCCTCGTTATATCTTTAATTAATATCTGATAAAAGACAATACATAACAAGAAATAAATGAAAGGCAGCCTGTTCTCACTATTCAAACAATGGTTCAAGCGAAACTTCGTTTTCTTCGGTCCAGGACTTCTCCTTGCAATCACCGCAGCAGGCGAAGCTGGTGTCACCGAAGCAATAGAAATAGGCGCTCACTACGGACTGCTTTTAATTTGGGCAGTAATCATCACACTTATTTTCAAATATGCATTCACAATAGGAATTGCACGCTACACTCTCTCAACCGGTCAAACTTTTTTCGACGGACTGAATAACCTCCCCGGACCTAAAAACTGGGGCTCATACTTAATAATAATATCTTACTTTGTAGAGATATTTGCAATAGGCGCAATGCTTATGCTTGCCGCAACCTTCCTTGACTACATAATTCCCGGTGTTTACTCTATAATTCTGATTGCGGTATTTTTGGCATGTCTTGCCTTCACAATCCTCAGAACAAGAGGATATCACTACTTTGAATACATCATGGCGGGAGTGGTCGTCATTCTGGCGGTTTTCGTTGTCTACTGCCTCGCAGATTATCCGCTTTCTCTTGAAATGGTTATTGAAGGAATCATTCCAAACATTCCTCACGGCTCGGAAACTGCGATTCTTGCTATAATCGGAGTTGTTGGTTCGGGTCTCAACCTAATGCTTTACTCTGTCTGGCTCAACGAAAAAACCCGGCGTCACGACGATAAATCAAAGGACGTATGCAGTCTCCGCAATGAATCATTCTTCAAAAAATACATCCGTAGCGTTTCAGTCGACGTTCTTATCGGATTTATCTTCGTTGCCGTAATCACCATAGGATTTATGTTCCTCGGCTATGCAGGGTTTACGGTATCCTTTATGCCGCACGGTTCGGCTTTAAATATTGATATAATCATCACGCAGGTGATTTATATTTTCAGCACAGTTCCATACGGTGTTTATCTATTCCTCGCGTTCGTTTCGATTATATTCTTCGGGGCTGTTGTCATAGGTCTCGACGCAAGGTCAAAGGCTCTTTCAACCGTAATAGGACATCTGATTTTAGAACAAAAGCCGTCGGAACACAAAATATTTGATAAAATCACAAGGAAACTGAATCATGATAAACTCTATCAGATTGTTCTTTTGTTATTGATGGCTGTAATGGCTGTATCTTTTACTTTCGGAGACCCGATGCTTACAATTCGCTCGATTTCTTCCGTGTGCGCAATTTTGTTCGGCGTCTTCGGCTTCATTTTAATTTACCTTAACCACAAACTTCCGCAGTATGCACGCGGCGGAAGAATGTGGATGCTGATTATCGGAATAGGCAGTGTGTTGTCAGTTTACGTTGCGCTGCTTATTGAGTCATCGTTTTTGACGTTCGGCATTCCGCTGATTGAGCATATGCTCGTGATTATGGTTGTAATTTTTGTATTCACAAAGTCGCAGATGTTCAAAAAACTTATTGCGGGCAAAGCGAATACTTTCGATAAACTCTGGGCTGTGGCGCTGTTTGGTTTGTTATCTGTTTACGGAGTATTCCGCGGAGTTTCAATGGGCGGAGGTTCGGGTGTTCTTTTCAATTTCGCAGATATAGGTCCGGCAATTGCGGGGCTTGTCGGAGGTCCTGTTGTCGGAGCTTTAGCCGGTCTCATCGGATGTTTTTACAGATTTACTCTTGGCGGAGATACGGTTATTGCATGTTCTATTGCGATGATTATTTCGGGTATTTTTGCCGGAGTTTCAATTTATAACTGGAAAGGAAAGATTACTTACATACGGGTGTTCATTCTCGCGCTGCTTACTCAAGGGTTCAATCTTGTTGTTCTTATGAGTGCCGCCGGTCTTGCCGGAGGGATGACGCCGACTGAGTTGAGCGGTCTTATTACAACAACATTTCTGCCGATGTTTGTCGTAAATATCATAGGTCTGTTTATGTTTGTATTTATGACCAACAAATTCGGTGATTTTGTGCCGAATAAAATTGATATCATTGGTTCGATTACCGAAGTGTTAAACAGGTTCAGGAGGAGGAAATAAATTATGTCGGGACACGGACATGTTGAAAGATCCAAAAATTATTTGAGAGTTACGATTGTGTGCGCGATGATTACTGTTGTGATGCTGATTATTGCGCTTCATCCGTATGGGGTTATTCCATCGGGCAATGAGACAAATACCATAGATATTGCGGTTCTTATGCCATTTACCGGAGAGCAAAGCGAGTTCGGTATTGCGTATTCACGCGGTGTGGCGCTTGCGGCTCAGGAGATTAATGAAAACGGCGGTATCAACGGTGAAAGAGTTGATGTGGAGTACTATGATTACGAAGGGGATTTGACTAAGGTCAAGATGAAATTTTTCGATATTTTTGATACGAAAGTGAATACGATTATAGGCCCTCTTACAAGTTCTGAAACTCTTGAGATTGCTCCTTATGCGGAGATGTTTGAGGTTGTGCTTATTTCTCCGTCGGCAACGTCGGAAGGGCTTTCAGAGTATTCGGGTTATTTCTACAGAACTGTTCCGTCCGATGCATATCTTGGAATCGGTGTTGCGAAGATTCTTGGAAACAGGGAGGATGTTTCTAAGATTATGGTGATTTATACGTCCGGGTCATACGGTGTAGGGCTCAAAGACGGGCTTAAAGATGAGATTAATGCGTCTTTTCCTGAAAAAACTGTGGTGAGCGAGTTTGAGATTCCCGAAGGCGATGATGCCGATGTTGAGGCTATTGTATCCGAAATGAAGTCTAAGGATGCGGACGGTGTATTTATTGTTGTAAGTTCTCCGTCGCAGCTGGTTTCTATTCTAAAGGGTGCAAGAGATGCGGGACTTTCGCCTCTGTGGATTGGAACGGATAATTCGGTGACGACGGAAATTAATGAGCTCGGTGATTATGCAAACGGGTTTATGGCGTGCCTTCCGTCTCAGATTTCTACAGACCCGATGTTTGAGTCAAGGTTTTACGAGAAGTTCAGTACAAAAGACGGTCTTGCGAATGCAATTTACGGATATGATACTCTTAAGATTGTTCTTCAGTCTATTGAGAGCCGCGGTAAGAACAGTGAGGATATTAAAGACGGGCTTGATAATATCAGATATGTTGGTTTAACCGGAGCAATTAAGTTTGATTCAATGGGAGACAGATATCCGTCTTACGATGTGATGGAGTATAGAGACGGAGAGTGGACGGCGCTTAAATGGAGTAAGATGCTCGATTTCAGCGGAACGGATACCGGTCATCACGAGTAAATTGGGTTGTCGGAGCTATTCAATAAGGGGATTCATTTTTTTTTATTTTGCGACTGTGTCCCGTGAAATAATTTTAAAGCCCTGATAAAGCGCAGCCGCGTAAGTCCTATATTAATTTGAAATAGTAATTTGTTGGTCTTCAAGATTATTTGGCGAGACAACAAAAAATACAAAATTTAGAGGAACAACAATCTCAACATCAAATCTTGTCCAACAGATTCATATAACGATTCAAATACTTATGGTTTTCTCGCAAGCCTAATGTCTTGCTCAGCTAAAGATGCTAAAACATCTCGCCTCAGCTGAGAAACCTAAAGGTTTCTCCTATTGGACAAGCTCATAATCTATAAGTTTCAATAACAACAAACTTGATATCGTCACCGTGCTAACATATAGCACAGTATGTTTGGAAAACAAATACGTATGGAGCGTATTGTCGACCGAAACTCTAAACGAGTTGTTGTGGTTCCGTTAGATCACGGTATCTCAATGGGACCAATCCCGGGCTTAATCGACATGCGTACAACCATCAACAAAATTGCAGAAGGCGGTGCGACAGCCGTTTTAATGCACAAAGGAATGGTACCTTTCGGTCACAGAAATTCAGGAAAAGACATCGGGCTTATAGTTCACTTATCCGCGGGAACGGGGCTCGGCGGCGACCCGAACTCCAAAGTCATCGTCACAACAGTTGAAGAAGCCCTGACACTCGGAGCCGACGCTGTTTCCATTCACATAAATATAGGCGCGGACACCGAACCTCAAATGATTCAAAACGCAGGTGAAATCTCAAGAAAATGTCAGCAGTGGGGTATGCCGCTCCTTGCAATGGTTTATCCCCGCGGAACAAATATCAAAAATCCCTTCGACGTCGACGCACTCAAAACCTGCGCAAGAGTTGCTGCAGAACTCGGAGCAGACTTGGTTAAAACAAGCTACACCGGAGACATCGACACTTTCCGCGAAGTAACCCAAGGTGCGCAGATACCTGTATTAATTGCCGGCGGACCAAAAATGAATACCGACCTTGAACTTCTGACTATGGTCAGAGATTCGCTTGACGCGGGCGGCTGCGGAGTATCCATTGGAAGAAACATCTTCCAGCACAAAGACATAGTCGGCGTTACAAAAGCCGTTTCCGATATAGTTCTTCACGACGCCTCGGTAGAAGACGCGCTGAAACATATAAAATGACAATATATCCGAAAATAATTATCCGTGCGGACGCACCTAAATCCTACGACGAGCGAAAACAGACAGTCGAAGCGGCGCTTGAAGCCGGATACAATACAATAATTATAAGAGCCGAAGACGAGGCTCTCAAACACCTCGGACGATATACGGCACTGGTAAAAAAAGGAGATGAACTCTTTTCGGGCGAAACAAAAGAAGGCGTACTCTTAAAACTCAGCGGCTCAGCGGACATGGATAAAGCATACGCGGTAAAGCTCCCGCTGCTGATTGTTGAGCCTTCCGACTGGAAGATAATTCCGCTTGAAAATCTTATCTCGCGGTTTCAAAATACAGAGACCAAAATATATGCCTGCGTAAAAACACTCACCGAAGCTGAACTTGCACTTAAAACAATGGAAGTTGGATGCAGCGGAGTTGTAATTGACGCAGGCGCAGCCGAACTTTCGGAATTTTCAAAACTTGCCGATGAGGATTTCCCCGAAAT
Organism: Methanocorpusculum sp.; assembly: GCA_030539595.1. Taxonomy (GTDB): domain Archaea; phylum Halobacteriota; class Methanomicrobia; order Methanomicrobiales; family Methanocorpusculaceae; genus Methanocorpusculum. The sequence continues at coordinate 31,812 of JAUNXW010000001.1, forward strand.
CAAACTTGATGAGGCTGAGGTTATAAAAATTACGCCGCTTACTCTTGGAGACCGTGTCTGCATCGACACCTGCTCGTTGATGGATGAAGGCGACGGAATGTTAATCGGCTCGCAGTCTTCGGGATTATTTTTGGTCTGTTCGGAGAGTTTCAAAAGCGAATACGTTAACGCCCGCCCTTTCAGAGTAAATGCGGGGGCTGTTCACTCGTATATAATGTGTCCGAACGGCACAACAAAATATCTCTCTGAAATAAGCGCAGGCTCAGAAATTCTTGTCAGAAATTCCGACGGCAGCCTGCGCAGCGTAAGCACAGGCAGAGTAAAAATTGAGGTCAGACCTATGCTTCTTATCGAAGCGGAATCAGGCGGTAAAAAATATTCGGTTGTGCTGCAGAACGCAGAAACAATCCGCCTTAAAACCCCAAACGGTGCAAAATCTGTCTCAGATTTATCTGTCGGAGACAAAGTTTTCATAAGGCTTGAAGCGGGCGGACGCCACTTCGGGCACGCAATGCAGGAAAGTATAACCGAAAAATGACAAAAATTTGTGCGGTTGCAGCGGATGTTAATTCTCCGGAAAAGGCTGTTTTGCTCGGAGCGGATGCTGTCGAATACAGATTTGACCTGTTCGATAAAATTCCCGAGAAATTTTCATTCAACCCTCGTGTCACAAATATCGTGACGCTAAGAAATACGGATAATAAATCCGATTTTTTTAAATCGGCTCTTGAATGCGGTGCGGACTTTGTCGATGTCGAGTCGGATTCTGCTCTGAGAAACGAGTTCGGGAAAGAAAACACAATCTGTTCTTTTCACGATTTTACAAAAACTCCGTCGGCGGATGAAATTCTGAAGATATTTGATGATTTGAAAACTTCGGGACTGCCCAAAGCCGCGTTCACCGTAAAATCCGCAACAGACCTTTTTGAGATTTACAAAGCTTCGCAGATTTTAAAAAAATCTGCGGAGAAGTTTATTTTGATTGGGATGGGGGAAGCCGGAGAACTCACGCGACTCCGTTCAGGCATCTTGGGCTCTGAATTTAATTACTGTGCTTTTCCGAAAAAATCCGCGCCGGGTCAGATCACTCTTGCCGAGGCGCTGAATTTGAAAAATCCGATTGTTACGGGAATTGTAGGATTTCCTCTCGAACATACGTTTTCGCCGAGAATCCACAACGCCGCGTTTATAGACGCAGGAATTTGCGGAAGATACGTAAAAATACCGTGCCGGGCGGATGAACTTTATCTTGTCAAAGAGTTGATGTCCGCATACAAAATAAGCGGTCTTAATGTTACAATTCCGCACAAAGAAAATATTATCCGCTGCCTGCCTGAATTAAGCGAAACAGCGAAAGCTGTGGGCGCGGTAAATACAATCACAAAAGAATTTTCGGGCGAAAATACAGATGCCGCAGGCATTGCCGCGTCGCTTGACTGCACAAATCCTGTAGGAAAAAAAGTTCTGCTTATCGGTGCGGGAGGCGCTGCAAGAGCCGCTGCGTATTATTTTACAAAGGCTAAGGCAGATTTGACTATAACCAACCGAACTTTTGAAAAAGCCAAAGTTCTGGCGGATGAATTCAATTCCGAGGCTGTTGAGATTGATAAACTTAGGTTTGATTACGAAATTATTCTGAATGCGACACCCGCCTCGCCGAAGATAAAAATTTCAAAAGATGCGGTCGTGATGGATATGAAATATCCAAATTCGGAGTTTTTGAATTTTGCGAAGGAAGCGGGCGCAAAAACAATTTCGGGCAAAACTATGCTTATCAATCAGGCGGCTGAATCGTTTAAAATCTGGACGGGCTTTGCGCCGTCTGTATCTGTTATGGATGCGGCTTTTGAGGGGGAGCAATGACCGGTTTTGGAAAAAGTCACGGTGCGCTGACTGTTGTAAATGCCATTGCTTCGGGTTTCGGCTCAGCCTTCGGAATAAATCTTGAAACACGTGCGGAAGCAGACATCCGCAAAAAATCAGGATTCACTCTTGAGATTAACGGCATTGAAAGCAGTCCAAAGTTTGCTGAGCTGCTGATTCATGAAATTTCTCCCGAAATTAAGGGGGCGGCTGTTAAAACATTTTCAGATATTCCTCTGTCGATGGGGCTTAAAAGCAGCAGCGCCGCAGCAAATGCAATTCTTCTGGCATCAGCCGATGCTCTCGGAGTTGAGATTTCCCCGCTTGAACTTCTGAAAAAAAATACCCGGGCTTCAATTAACGCGGGGGTAAGCATAACCGGAGCATTTGACGACGCGGCTGCCTGCCTTTTGGGCGGTCTGGTTTTTACGGACAACAAAAACTGTGAGATTGTTTCCAGAAGAGAAATGCCCGAAGGGATTTCGGCAGTTATTCATCTGCCGAAATACATAACCCCGAAATCAGTTTTCCCGTCGGATAAACTCCGTGAAAAAAAGTCCGAGGTTGAAAAAATATACTTGCATGCGCTTGATGGGGATGTCTTCAAAGCTATGTACGATAACGGAAAATGCACCTGCGAAGCTTTGGGGATTTCAACGAAGACAGCCGACTTTGCGCTGTCCTGCGGAGCAAAAGCCGCAGGGCTTTCGGGCACCGGACCTGCGACTGGAATCCTTGTGGATTCAAAAAATCTTGAAGAGTTTCTTGAAAAATTCGGCAGAACCGACTGCATCGTGACAAATTTATGGGAAGGAAAATGACGCTCAGAGTTAAAAAATCAAATCTCTTCGGGGAAGTCTTTGCACCGCCGTCAAAAAGTCATACGCACCGCGAATATATTCTTGCGGCGCTGTCGTGCGGAACTTCGGAGATATCGTCGCCGCTTTTTGGAGACGATACAAACGCGACGCTTGACTGCCTTGAAAAACTCGGCGCAAAGATTTCCGTTGCCGAAGGCAAAGTAAAAATTACAGGAGGCTGCCTTAAAGCGCCTTCTGAGATTTTAGACTGCAGAAACTCAGGCACGGCAATAAGAATTCTTGCGGGTGTTGCATCAAAAATCAAAGGGACTGTGAAATTCACAGGAGACGCATCGCTTTGCGGCAGACCGATGAAACCTCTTCTCAATGCGCTTGAAGAGCTCGGTGCGTTTGTTTCTTCCGAAAACGGATGTGCTCCGTTTTCGGTTTCCGGAGTTGCCGACGGCGCTTCGGTTTCAATTCGCGGGGATATCTCCTCGCAGTTTATATCGGCTCTGCTTATCTCCGCACCGCTTGGAAAAAACAGTCTGAGGGTGAAACTCACAACCGAACTTGCGTCTGAACCGTATGTGGATATGACTGTTGCCGCTATGAAAATTCATGGTGTTGAGGTTTTAAAAACCGAAGACGGCTTTTTTGTTGAAAAAGGTCAGACCTATCACGCGGTTTCTTCGACGGTTTCCGGGGATTACTCATCAGCCGCATTTATGCTTACGGCGGGCGCTCTGCTTGGAAAAGTCACCGTAGACAATCTTCTTGAAAATGATACTCAGGGAGATTCTGAAATTATTACGATTCTGAAAAAGTTCGGTGCGGACGTTAAAAGAGAAGGAAACTCTGTCACTGTATCGAAATCTGAACTGAGAGGAGCAGAAATTAATCTGTCGAACGCACCGGACTTGTTTCCTATTGTCTGCACCGCCGCAGCTTTTGCGCAAGGTATTACAAAAATCACCGGAGCGGCTCATTTAAAATTTAAGGAGAGCAACAGAATTAAGACAACAGCAGAGTTCTTGAAAAAGATGGGGGCGGATATTACGGAAACTGACGACGGGTGTGTTATCGTCGGAAAGAATAATCTGGTCGGAACTGCAATACATTCATACGGAGACCACCGAATCGCAATGTCTGCTGTAATTTGCGGGCTGTGCGCAGAAGGCGAGACTGTTGTCGATGATATCGACTGCGCAGCAGTTTCTTACCCGGGCTTCGTAAGCGATATTAAAAAACTCGGTGGAGATGTAAAATGAATACGATAGGACACACAATAAAACTGACTTTGTTCGGAGCAAGCCATGACGATTTTATCGGATGCGTGCTTGACGGTGTTCCCGCGGGATATTTTGTCGATGAGAAAAATATTGAGGCGGATTTGGCTCTTAGAAAACCCGCGAGAGGAATAGGAACTTCAAGAACGGAAGACGATATTCCTGCGGTTTCTGGGCTTAGAAACGGCGTAACAACCGGGGCGCCGATTGTGATAACTATAGCCAACAATAATATAAACGACGCAGATTACGAGGCAATGCGCCGAGTTCCGCGCCCGGGACATGCGGATTATCCTGCATACTGCAAATACGGAAGTTCGCACGATATAAGAGGCGGCGGGATGTTTTCGGGCAGAATGACAACACCGCTTGTTGCCGCAGGCTCGCTTCTTAGAGATTTTGTAGGGATGTTTGGGATTTCCGTAGGCTCATACGTTTCCAGAATCGGAAGAATTGAGGATAATAATTCTTATCTGCCGAGCGAGATTATGAAAATTTCAAGAACAAATCCGATACGCGCCATGTCGCAGGAAATGGAGATGCAGATGAAGGCTGAGATTCTCGCGGCAAAATCCGACGGAGACAGCGTCGGCGGACTTGTTCGCTGTGTTGCGGCAGGTCTTTTTCCGGGGCTTGGAGAGCCGTTTTTTGATACGCTTGACGGAGAAATTTCAAAAGCCGTGTTTGCTATTCCGGGGGTTAAGGGGATTTCATTCGGAGCTGGATTTAAGGTTGCCTCGCTTCGCGGTTCTGAAAACAATGATTCATACAGAATTGAGCACGGTTCGGTTGAGACCGTTACAAATAATGCGGGCGGGGTTCTGGGAGGTATGTCAGACGGTGCGGCGCTTGATTTTTCGGTTGCGTTTAAGCCGACGCCGTCGATTGCGAAGCAGCAGAATTCTGTAGACCTCGTGGATTTTGCGGATGCCGAGCTTCTTGTTAAAGGACGTCATGACCCATGTATTGCAACACGCGGCGCAATTGTTGTTGAGGCGATGACTATTTTGACGCTTTCCGATTTGCTTATTCGCGGAGGATTCAAGTGTCAGACCTGATGAAAGAACGCGAGGAGCTTGCCGAAATCGACAGACAGATTATGGCTCTTGTCGGCAGGCGCAATGCTGCCGCAGAAAAAATAGGCATAGCAAAGGCTCTTGCAAATGAAGGGGTTGTTGTTCCGCAGGTTGAAAAAATTGTTGTCGAAAGATACGTCGAGGAGGGAAAAAAACACGGAGTGAGCGCCGCGACGGCGTCAAGAATTGCAAGAGCGGTGATTGATGAGTCGGTTGATGTTCAGGGGAGAGTGCCGCGGTCTGCTGCGCCCAAGAAAATTTTTATTGTCGGCGGCAACGGCGGAATGGGTCGCTGGCTTTCGGATTTTTTTCACGCAAGAGGGCATGCGGTTTCAATTTTGGATGTAAATCCTGCGGGAGCAAAATATCCGTTTGAGGATTTTGTAACAGGCTGCAAATCCGATGTAATTATTGTAGCGACGCCTGTTGACGTGTCAAGAGAAATTTTGGAAAAGGTTTTTGCCGAAAATACGGATGCGCTGATTTTTGATATTCTGTCGGTTAAGTCGCCCGTTGAATCGGTTTTGATTAAAGCCGCCGCTGATGGCAGACGGGTTTGTTCGGTTCATCCGATGTTTGGTCCATGCGCTCCTTCGGTTGCGGGAAGAAATATTATTGTGGCAGACTGCGGCTGTGTTTCTGCAAATTGCGACGCTGCGGAACTTTTCAGCGGCGGGACTATTCTTGAGATGCCTATTTTGGAGCACGATAAAGCTGCGGCGTATGTTCTGGGACTTTCTCATGCGGTGAATCTGGCTTTTTCCGATGCACTCGTAAGCAGCGGGTTCAGTTTTAAGGAGTTATCCGATGCGGCTTCGACTACGTTCAGAAAACAAGTGGCTGTTTCCCGTGAGGTTTCTTTGGAGAATGCGGAACTGTATTATGCGATTCAGCGTGAGAATCCAAAAAATTCTTCGGCGCTTGAAAAACTTGAAGAGGCTGTGCGCCGCGTGAGAAAATTGCCGCGCGACGAGTTTATTTCGATGATGCATAAAGAGGCTGAGTGGTATTTGAAAGATGAGCAGTCTTTGGGTGAAGAAAGACTGCGCGGGTGTTTATCTCAGCCGTAAAAGTTATGCTGAACATATTTTTCAGCGGCAAAAACAACGCGCGAAACGGTCTTTTCAATGCTCTGATACATCAGCCGCATCAAAAACATACTCTGCAAGCCATTAGGTTTATCATCTCACAAGTCAACCTTATTAAACCCATGTCAGAAATACCTTCGGGTATGCGACATAAGGTGATACAATGGCAGAAACTGTCGAGGTCTTGGTACCTGGCGGTAGAGCAACTGCAGGACCGCCACTCGGTCCGGCACTTGGTCCATTAGGAATCAACGTGAAAGCAGTCGTTGATGACATCAACAAAAAGACTGCAGAATTCAACGGTATGTCAGTTCCTGTAACTGTCCATGTCGATGATAAAAAAGTCGTCACGTTAACTGTCGGAATTCCGCCGACATCAGCGCTTGTCTTAAAAGAAGCCGGTGTCGAAAAGGGTTCGGGCACACCGAAAACCCAAGCAGTTGGTAATCTGCCGCTTGAAGCTGTCATTCGCATAGCAAAGATGAAGATGGGCTCTATGCTCGCTTACGACGTTAAAAACGCCGCAAAAGAAGTCATAGGCACCTGCGTTTCAGTCGGTGTAACCATCGAAGGCAAAACTGCCAAAGAGGCAATTGCCGCAATCAATGCCGGTGAATGGGACGCTCAGCTCGCATAAGCGAACTTGAGTTCAGCTCCAAACGGGTACGTGGAAAAACCCACGTAAAAAAGTACAGTAGTAGAGAACAAAAGCCATAGGAGATTGGATATATAAATCCGGTCGACAGACTATGGGAGGCTTCATCAAATGGTTGAAAAAACCCAAATTATAAAAGCTGTTACGGCAGCATTCGAGACTGCGCCTAAACGTAACTTTCAGGAGAGTGTAGATATTACTATCAACCTGAAGCACGTAGATATGGCTCAGCCCAAAAACCGTATTGATGAGACGATTCTTCTGCCAAAGGCAATGGGCGTCAAAAAGATCGCCGTCCTCGGTAAAGGAGATATCATTTCCCAGGCACGCAATGCAGGCGTCGATTTAATTATCGGTGCGGAAGAGATTGAGCGCCTCGGAGGTGCACCGCGTGAAGCACGTAAGCTTGCCGGCGCATATGATTTCTTCCTCGCAGAGACAGCGGTTATGCCACTTGTTGGTCGCTATCTTGGTCAGAGACTCGGTCCACGCGGTAAAATGCCGCAGCCGATTCCGCCGGGACAGGACATTACCCCGATTGTCGAACGTTTAAGAAACTCCATTAAAGTCCGTTCAAAAGACAGACTTAATATGTCGGTGAAAATCGGTACAACCGCTATGACACCTGAGGATGTTTCTGAAAACCTCGATGCAATCTTAAAGAGGGTTCTTGGAAGACTCGAGAACGGAGAGTTAAATATCCGTTCAATCTACGTCAAAACCACGATGGGTCCAGCTGTAAAGGTGATGTAAAAATGGCAATCTATACACACCATCTTCCGGCATGGAAACGCGAACAGGTTGAGCACATTAAAGAATTATCCGCCAAGTACGAGCTTGTCGGACTGGTAGATGTTTACGGTATTCCCGCAAAACAGTTCCAGCAGATTCGCAGAAACCTGCACGACAACGCAGTTGTAAAAGTAGCAAGAAACACTCTTGTTGAGCACGCATTCAATGAGCTCGGTGCACATTTCCTTGACTTAAACGCCAAAGTAAACGAGCACTCGGCACTTATCTTTGCAAACGGAAATCCGTTTAAACTGTTCAAGTCACTTGAGCAGACAAAGACAAAGCGCTCGGCAAAAGCAGGCGAAATTACTCCTGAAGATATTGTTGTCGCAGCAGGACCAACCAGTTTCAAGCCCGGACCTATTGTAGGAGAACTTCAGCAGGCAGGTATCCCGGCTGCAATTGACGGCGGAAAGGTCAAAATTAAAGAGACTAAGACCGTTGTTAAGGCAGGTCAGGCAATCAACAAGAAGCAGGCAGACATACTCGTAAAGCTTGATATCAAGCCGATGCCGGTAGGTCTTTCGCTTCTTGCGGTTTGCTATGAAGGAGATATTTATATGCCGGATGTTCTCGCAGTCGATGACGAGGCATACAAGGCAAAGATCACTCTTTCCGCACAGCAGGCATTCAATCTCGCGGTTAACGCAGCAATTCCGACATCGTGCCCGGCAGTTACTGAGGCTCAGATTGGAAAGGCAGTCCGTGAGGCAAGAAACCTCGGTGTAGAGGCACCTGTCTATGAGAAGGGTGTTATCGAGATGATTATCAGCAAGGCATACAGACAAGCAAATGCCCTTAAGGCATAATACAGTTATAACAAAAAATAGGTGAAAAAAATGGAGTATATATACGCAGCTCTGTTAGTTCACTCCGCAGGAAAAGCTGTGGATGAAGAATCGGTTAAGGCAGTTCTCTCTGCCGCAGGTATCGCAGTCGA
>JAUNXW010000217.1 GCA_030539595.1 Methanocorpusculum sp.
CCGTGCGCGAAATCTGTTTCCAGTCGGCTACGGCGCCAAAGGCCAGCTGCGCGAGAATCGTCAGCTTTTGAACCGCGTCGCTGCCGTCCACGTCCATCGCCGGATTCGCTTCGGCATAACCTAATCGCTGCGCCTCACGCACAGCGTCCGAATAATCGGCCCGCTCGGCCTCCATACGCGAAAGAATGAAGTTGCTCGTTCCGTTGACAATCGCGTGAATCGATTCGATCCGGTTCGCTTGCAGCGAGGTGGCGATCGACGAAAGAATCGGAATCCCGCCGCAGACGGCCGCCTCAAACGCGATCGTTCGGCCGCAAGCACGCGCTTTTTCGAACAGCTCCGGCCCGTGATTGGCCAAAAGCGCCTTATTGGCCGTAACAATATCTTTTCCCGACTCCATTGCCTTGAGAACAAAGGTTCGAGCAGGTTCCAATCCCCCTATCAGCTCTATAACTACTTCAATCGAAGGATCATTAAAAATCGTATTGACATCATCCGTCAATACTCCGTCCGGAACGGAAACTCCCCGATCCGAAACAAGATCCTTGTCGCAAATTCGAGCCAGTTTAATCGTCTCGCCTGCCGCAGACGCTATCGACTGCTCTTTACCAAGAAGAATTTTTGCCACTCCAGCACCTATTGTGCCAAATCCGATAAGTCCAACTTTGTGTTCTGTCATAAATCCATCCACGAAATCTTTAGGTTTCCATGATTTTTTTCTGTCCCACGCATTTTAAAAAACTCTATTATTTTAAAAATGCTCTCCCTCCTTCGAAAAAATTTTCTCGTACCCTATGGCCAATCAAATATTTCCCGAATTTTTACGCTGAAAAACAAAAAGGAAATAAAAAACAGAAAAGTCCGTCTCTTAAGATAAAAACGGACTCTCTCATTATAACACAGGTTCAAAAAAACTGGAATAGTTTTATCAGAAATTTTCCTTTTATACTAAATATGTTAATTTTTTATTTCCTATCTTACTTATTAGCCGCTCCTTGCTTTTATTTTCTATTTCTTCTGATCATAAATTTGCTTAAAAACAGAATTTATTCGCGCTTCATGACCTTCTTCTTTTCTTTTTTCTTCATCAAGCCGCTCCTGCTCAAACGCTGCCGAATGAGCTTTCTCTATCTGAAGATCTCTTTCACTCAGATCCTGAAATATTTCTGATCGATCACAATCGCCAAATTCATCGATCTTTTGTAATTTGTCAATGATCCGATCAGGGGCGCAAGGCATAACAAGATCGTTTAAATCATGTCCATTATGAAAAGAAAATTCATTCTTGTCCAAAAACTTTTCTTGAACTCTCGGCGTAAAGGAAATATCAGAGCAAAAATCGGAAGGAACAAACTTGACCCGTTTAGCTACTTCTTCATCAACTGGAAGTATGGAAGCATCGCCCTCAAAAATTGATTTTTCCGTTTCTGACTTCGCAAAATTTTTCGCTTTCGCCTTATTTTCTTCCTTAAATAAGACTGCTCCCTGATTTTGCGGGTTCAACTGAAGATCCCAAACCTCTGACGATTCGTTACCAAATGCCTCCGCCGCTTTCAACTGCGGATTAATTTCTTCTGGTAATGCCCGACTTTCCTGTTTTCGATCTTCTTTATTTTCTGACAAATGAACATTATCGTTCAATAAAGATTCTTCCGGCTCCAAGGTTCCAAATTCAATAATTCCATCAGATCGAGGAACTGAAGATCCTTTTAACTCTTCAGAAGAAAATAATGAATCTGTCTTCTCGAACAATTCATTCGAAACAGATTCCTTCTTTTCCAATTCTTCTTTACTTTTATTAGTCAACAAAGAATTGTCCGTTACGATTTTTTCAGAAAAATCATCTTTTTCCGGTAATATATTTTGAATATTCTGAAAATCCCGGGATTCATTATCATTCTGAAGAACTCCAAATTCGATTGAATTACCGGGCGAATTCTCATTGGGACAGTTTGCCGTGGCGTTTATTGTCAATTTTGTTGAAACTATTTCTTCTGAATCTTTTGGAAGATCTTCTCGCAAATCTTTTTT
>JAUNXW010000218.1 GCA_030539595.1 Methanocorpusculum sp.
GGAACGCTGACGTTCCACTTTGCAGCGGTACCGTTGTTGGCAACAAATGTGACGTTGTAATTGTTCAGAGTGAAGTTTCCGATGAGTCTTGTGTCCTGAGTTACTTCATTTGTGTCAAAGTTCCACTCTGCTCCGCCGATTGTATTCCATCCGATAAATCTGTGTCCTATGCAGTCGGGGTCAGTCGGTTTGTTTACTTTTTGTCCGTGAGTTACTGTGACGTTCCATTCTGTTGATGTGCCGTTGTTGGCAACAAATGTGACGTTGTAGCTGTTTAATGTGAAGTTTGCTATGATTTCGGTGTCAGATGTTATGACAGTGTTAGTGAAGTCGAATAAGTTACCGGTGGTTGTGTTGTTCCAGCCGACGAATTTGTAGTTTTCTTTTGTCGGTTCCGGTGTCGGTTCGTCAACTTTGTTTCCGTGGGTTACTGTGACGTTCCAGCTGTCGCTTAGGTTATTCGGGTTGAAGGTGACGTTGTAGCTGTTTGCCGTCCAGTTGGCGTAGAGTTTTTTGTCTTCTGTGATTTTGATTGAGCCGCCGTTTTCATAGACTATTGCTCCGCCTGCTGTTTCTGCCCAGCCTGCGAATGTGTATCCGGTTTTTGTAAATGAATTTATTTTGATGTCAGCGGGTACGTTTTTGCTGAGTGTCTGGTTTGTCATTTCCCCCGCCCCGCCATTTTTGTCGAAGCTGATGTTGAGCGGTATTAAGTGCGAGGCGTCAAGACCTTCTGTGTTGTCGAGGTTTGTTAGGACAGGCAGGAGGTATTTTTTGTTGGTGAGATTGATTACCCAGATGTCGGATGAGAATCCTTTAGCCTCAAATGTTGAGAGTTTGTTCCAGACGTCTACGGAGGTTAGGTTTGGTGTTAAGTCTTGGAATAAATTGCCGTCTCTGTTAAGAATGCCTTCCCACGCGTAACAGTAATTGATTGTTCCTTCTTTGTTATAACCAACAACACGCGATACATTAGAATCACCTGTAACTGATGGATTCAGCGCGACAGAGTTTTGTACTGTGCCCTGCTCATTCTGCCCGACAAGTCCGCCGATATTACTATTACCTGTGACATTTCCTGCGGCAGAACAGTTTACTATTGTTCCGCTATTTTCGTTTTGTCCTGCAAACCCGCCGACATTTTCATATCCACTGACATTTCCTGCGGCAGAACAGGATTCTATTGTGCCCTTATAATTATTTCCTACAAAACCTCCTATTCTATCATCGCTTGATTCAGTTCCTTTAACAGTTACATCAGCGTAACTGTTTATTATTATTGATTTTCCTTCATTATTCTCCCCTACAAGTCCGCCGACATTTTTAGCTCCCGTGACTTTTCCTGTCGCATAGCAATTTTCTATCTTATTATCGTCAGAATCTCCTTTATTAAATCCTACAAGTCCGCCGACAAATTGTGCGCCGCTGACGTTAATATTTATCAGACCGATATTTTTAATTTCCGAGTTTTCTGTATATCCAAAAAGTCCCTGATAATCACTGTTTGGATTATTTATATAAAGATTTGAGATTGTATGATTGCCGCCGTTAAAGTTGCCTTCGAACTTTAGAGATTCAGATGTGCCTATCGGCGTCCAGCTTATACCACTGCTGCCAATATCAGCGCCGCAGACTGAGGAGAGGTCAATATCATTCATCAACTTGTAGTTAAGCGCTGAATATTTAGTACCAGGATTATTTACCTTGTCCCCAATATCATTATTTGTAAGATTAGCGAGCGTCTTTAATTCATAAGCATATTTTATCTGATACGGTTCTGAGTCTGTTCCCTTGCCCGCTCTAAATATAAGATATGAGGCGTCAAGTCCTGATGTTCCGCTGTTTTTCAGAACAGGCAGTTTGTATTTATCGTTGGTTGTATTTACTTCCCAATTTGTGCCGGTAAATCCTAAGGCAGACCAGAATGTAGGAATGCTGTTTACAAAAGCCCATATCTGAGACACCGAGACGTCCTCGCCGTTTATGTTATCTTTAGTTCCGTCTGTAACAATATCTCCGTTGACAAG
>JAUNXW010000073.1 GCA_030539595.1 Methanocorpusculum sp.
GGAATAACAGTAAAACAATCTCATCATCAAAATCTTGTCCAACGGATTTAATCACGATTGTACACACTCTAAAAAATCACAACCATGTAAACAGATTGATTAATTCAGCGCTCCAATATATAATCCTGCGAGAGAAAGCACGCGGTTAACGGCGATAATTGATTTCGCTGAGGAAAGTCCTCCCACCTGTCGGGCAGACAGCCGTACACAAGTACGGGCGGTGAGAACCGCAGCAATGGAACAGAAACGACACAGCCTGTTTAGAGTAATGAAGCAGTATGCTGCCGAACGTCGAAGAACAGGATTTGATGGAACGGCGAATCTCTGTAGGTGCAAGTTGAAACAGGGTTATAAGAGCCTGACCTTACCCGGGTACAACGCTGAGCTGAATACCGCATAAAACATGAGGAGGCTTATTACTTTCACTCGCAGATTTTAAAAAATTAAATTCTTTCAAAACTTGCAACTTTTAATGTACCTTTTCCGTTTCGGTGGGCTAAGTCCCCATTAAAAACTATTAACTCATGCCCATCTTCAACAACTTTTCCGACCTCCTTAAACGTCGGCATAAAGTCAGTCACGTGACCATAAATGCTTGCCTCGCCCGCAAACATATCTCCGCATGGCATAGTACAGTCCCCTTCAATTACAAGCTTCCCGCCTTTCATATTGCAGCCCGCATGAAGCCCAGCATTTCCTTTAACGTGAACAACTCCGCCGAACAGACACTCAGCGCAGTAATCTCCGACATCGCCTTCAACCAAAATCTCTCCGCCTCTCATGCCTTTTCTTCCGCCGCGGTAACCTGAGCCGCAGTAGTTCCCCGCGTTTCCGTGACAGATGATTTTTCCGCCGAGCATTTCACGACCGAGCCAGTCTGTAGCATTTCCCATAATCTCAATTTCACCGCCCGTCATAAAATCACCGCAGTGCATGCCGATATTTCCATCGACAATTATTTTTCCGTTGGTCATATATTCGCCGACACGCTTCACCTGCGAACAGTCGCCGATAATGTAAATCTCGGTTGTTGCCGGGCCTGCCGCTTCTCCGTCAACTCTTATATCAAAAACATCACGGAGCTTCTTTTTTTCGTTGCCGACAAAAACCGACAAGTCAATGGTCTTACAAAGAGTTTCAGGACAGACAGCCTCTGCTTCAACAGGAAGATTTCCCGCAGCACCTTCTCTTAAGATAAGTGTAATGCGCCTCATAATTTTGTCTCCGTCTCAATTTTCATACTGCGCCTGAGATAATAATTCTCATCGACAGGATAGTTTGACATCTGAACAGTGTAGAATTTCTCAAACGTCTTAATCAATTCAGGGTCTTTGGACATGTTGTATTTTTCGGGAACTTTCGGGCTGCACCAGAAAGTTCTGTTGAGGTCGTCGGCTAAAATCTCATCGTATTTGGAGACAAGGACACCGCCCTTGAATGTGTAATTGGTCTGACCGAATCCGCGGATTAATTCAGCATACTGCTTTGACGGGTCAATTTTATCAGGCTTAATCGGATAAACTGCCACATCTCCTTCAGCTCCAACACCCAAATGTCCCTTGCCCATCTCAATTAGACCGAGCGCTCTTGCCTGACCTGCGCGTGTCATAACGGCAATTTCTTCAAAGGTCAATTCTCGGTCGATTGACGGTAAGATAACTCTCTTCCCTGTGTCCTTGTGAATCGTCGCAAACTCTTTGCGACGATACTCTTCGCTCATCAGAAGACCTATAATCTCAGGATATTTCACAAAAGGTGCGCCGTTTGGGTTGTCGGTTGTCAGAAGGCACTGCCACGGATTTTTAACGAGCAGGGCAAGTTCAAGACCTATTGCCCACATGATGCTGTTTACGAGGTTTTTGCGCCTGTACATAACAGGGATAACGCCAGAAGCTGTTTCCATTTCAACATCGTGATTGCTCCACTTGTCCTGATGAAGTCTGAACAGGTTAAACTCCATTGGTCCGTCGGCCGTCATTGTCGTGGTTCTGCCAAACATTATCTGCCCCATATCAATAGTTATCTGCGGTCTCAGATTCACCATGTTTGAAACAGGTTCTGCCTTTGAACAAAAATCACTCCAACCGCTTCCTCCGTACGAATGGAACTGAACATGCGTTAAGTAAGCTGTCTGTCTTTTTTTGTTCAGGTCGGGAACAAGCCCCATAGTTCCTATTGTGCATGTATAGTTGCCTGGCTTTCCCAAATTGTTGCAGTGGATGTGAACCGAGTGAGGCAGATTCAGCATTTCGTTCGCTTCAATAATTCCTTTGATGTATTCGGCAGGCGTCAGATCGAAAACAGGAATAGGTTTTCTTATACAGTCAACGTTTTTGCCCCAGCTCCAGAGTTCAGCTCCAAGCGGATTTGTGAGTTTTACTCCGTATCCTTTTACGGCATCAAGTCTCCAGGCAATAAGAGCTGCAGCACGCTTGATGTCGCCGTCTGCTACAGCCTTCATTACTCCCCAGTCACCATCAAAGAGTGTCAGAATCAGACCGTCCTGAAGAGGCGTGTGTCTGAACTCTTCATGAGTGTGCCGCGCTTCAAGTGGAGCCATTGCTCCTTCGGTGAGCGTGGTGTACCCCATCATCGCATAGCGGTAGCTGTTTCCGTAAGTTGTTGGAATACTGTAGCCGGAAACTGCTCTCATACCGTTTTTACGCGGAGCTCGTCCGGCACGCATATCTTCCGGGCTCATGTATCTGCCGAAGTTTACTTTTGTTCCGCAGATGTGAGTGTGCGAGTCAATTCCACCCGGAAGCGTGAGACACCCGCCCGCATCAATAATTTCAGCTTTTGGCGAAGGCTCTTCAGATATTTTTCCGTTGACTATTGCAATGTCTCTGATTTCTCCGTGAACTTTGTTGACGGGGTCAATCACATAGGCATTTTTAATTAAGTAGTCGGTCATTTTACCGCCTCCTGAACCGCCGAAACAAGTCTTACAACGTGAATTGCTCCGTTGGGGCATGTATCCATACAGACTTTACAGCCCTTGCAGAGTTCATTGTGCAGAACCGTATTTTTACCGTGCTCAACGCGGATTACAAGATTACTTGAGGTTGCAGTTCCCCCCGCGCCGATGTTTTCATCTATCTCCCTATTTGAAGGACAAGCGGTGCTGCAGTTTCCGCAGCCCATACACTTGACTTTATCAATTATGATTTTATATTCGTGAGCGAATGCAAGTCCCTGACTGTGACGCTTTTCAAGTAAGTCACCCGAGGTCAGAACTTCTTCGGGGCAGGCTTCAACGCAGTAGCCGCACCTGACGCAGTGACCTTGAAAAATCTGCGGTCTCCACTCTCCGTCAAATTGAATCACATCAATTGCAGCAGGTGAGGGACAAATCATTTTACATGTCAGGCAGTGAATACATTTTTTATCTGTAAGTGTCGGGAAGTCTCTGAAATTTGCAGGGCTTGTTAATGGAGGCGTTCTCACGTAGAAAAATCTGCGAATCCATGACGGGCGCAGAAACTCTCTGATGTATGAAAAGATACTCATTTCAGCGCTCCGCACAGGCAATACACGGGTCTGAACTGATGAAAACCGATGTTACATCAGCCGCAGATGTGAGATTTTTCATCATGGCATGGCTTGCCACTTCAACATTTGGAATAGACGGCGTCTGAATAGCAACTCTCACAACCTGACCGAACTCATCAAGTTCAAGGTCGTAAGTCAAATCACCGCGAGGGGCTTCCACCGTGTGCACAGCGTGTCCTGCTGTGATAACCGCTCCGTTTCTGATTTTTCCGGGCTCAAGCGCCGCAGCCGCATTTCTTACAAGGTTTACCGACTGGAAGAGTTCATCAAACCTCAGCATAATTCTTGCGAAGTTGTCGCTTTCTGTTCTTGTAATCATATGCCAGCCAAGCTCTTTATAAAGTTCGTCATCTTTTCTTGCATCGCGTTCAAGCCCGCAGGCTCTTGCCGTAGGACCTACAACGCCTGATGCAGCCGCGTCTTCATGCGATAAAACTCCGATTCCCTTAGACCTCAGCGCAATAAGAGGTCCGGACTCAAACATTTTTACAAAACGCTTAAGCTCCTTCTCAATTTTATCCATTGCGGAAACTATTGATTTAACAGTCTCATCGGAAATATCTTCGCGAACTCCCCCCGGAACAACATATGCAGACATAACTCTTGTTCCAGAAACGCTTTCAATGGCATCCATTGCGGTCTCTCTGAGATTCAGCAGATACATTGCCAGAGTTTCGTGCTCAATAGTGTAGCAGTAGGAATAATTCGCTAAGAGATGGCTCTGGATTCTGTCAAGTTCGTTGAGTATAATTCTCAGAATTGCAGCACGTCTTGGGACGCTGATACCGCTGATTTTTTCTATGGTCTCAACTATGGCTGTGTTGTGGACAACCGAACAAATTCCGCAGACACGCTCGGCAAGGAAAATTACCTCCTGCCATGGTCTG
Source organism: Methanocorpusculum sp. (assembly GCA_030539595.1). Taxonomy (GTDB): domain Archaea; phylum Halobacteriota; class Methanomicrobia; order Methanomicrobiales; family Methanocorpusculaceae; genus Methanocorpusculum. The sequence goes on from JAUNXW010000073.1 coordinate 4,440, forward strand.
CCGACCATTATTTTTTCAATCCCCTTCTTAACGTAGCCGAGCTCAACTTCTGTGCTTAAAACCCGCTCGCCCGCGGTTTCACATTTTATTCTTGCCGGCTCTTTGAAACACGGGTGAATCGGTCCAACGGGAAGCGAGACATCAACGACTTTCTTCATTTTTGAGCCTCCTTATTTTTTATTTCGTAATCCTTGAAGAGTTCGCCCGCCGCGCCTAGAATTGCTGAAATAATTTCTGCGGGACTTGGAGGACAACCGGGAACGGATGCGGTCACGGGAATATATTTGCTTACGGGCGGGTCTATTAGTTTTCCGGGTCTGTTGAATACACAGCCCGAAACAGGACAGTTGCCTATAGTAACAACGGCTTTAGGCTCGGGAACTCTGTCCCAGAGGTCTGGAAGTTTATCAATCCACTGCGGTGACATACCCCCTGTGATTAAAATTACGTCAGCTTCACGCGGGTTGTTGTGAACATAAATTCCGTACTGTTCGATATCATATTTCGGCGCAAGGCAGGCAAGAATTTCTATATCACAGCCGTTGCACGAACCAGTATTCACGTAGCAGACGTGAATGGAACGTTTACGCACCGAATTTTTGACAGACTGAATCAAACTCATTTTATCTCCTCCAGAATTTTATTTATTGTCTCTTTTATGACAGCGCTCTTTTGCTCGCCCTGTTTTATTTTTTCGTTCGCTTCGACAAGGAATTTTTCGGCGGACGCAGAATTTAAAATTCCTGCAGCAGTTGTCAGATGCGGTAACGATAGTTCATAAGCAAGTTCATCAGACTTATCGGATTCAGCCGCAATAATTCTCTTCGGCAGATTTTCAATAGTCATCAGATCGCATTTTTCAATCAGAATTTTTCTCATAGCCTGTCTTGAAATTCCAAGACGTTTGGCAAGAATAAGAACAGCTTCATCCTGAGCAGTTCCCTTGAGAGAAACGAGTTTCATTGAAGACAAGTCCCGCTCGTATTCGAGTTTCATAAAATACCTCCAAAGCAGAGAAGCCCGTAAGCAACAAACGCAAGAACCATAGCCCAGAGAACTATTATTTCACCGACGTGAACCGCATGCTCGCTTTTTATGAAGAATATGCTCGCAAGAACAGCCAGAAGAACCGAACCTATAACTCCTCCGAGAAGAACTTCTTGGTGCAGAGCGCCTTCCCAGAGCATCAGAATTATGTAAAACGCCGCGGCAATAAGCACAATTTTAGGAATTATCCGTTTCATAAAATCACCCACATTATAATTCCGTAAATACAGACGACAACAGTCCAGACAAACTGAATTGTAACCGTGTTATACGGAGTAAGCATAGGACATACAGCGCAGACAAACGAGACTGTTATCATAATGATAACCATCACAATAATCATCAGCCAAAAAGGCATTGCTCCAAAGAACAGAGTTGTAAAGAGCGCTAAAAGCACAACGGTCTTGAGAGCGTCCGCGATATTTAACATAGCCCTCCATCCGCCGAAATGCTCAGTCCAGTATCCGGAGACAAGCTCCTTTGCTTCAATTACCGAGAAAGGACTGTAGTGTGCTTTGGAAAGTATGATTAAGTAAAGAGATACTGCGGCTGGAAGCGCAACAAAGAACAGAATACCGTTTGCACTTTCCCACGCTGTTATTTCCGATATTTTCAGCGTTCCTGTAAAGAGATAAATCACCGCAACGGTTACGAGAAGCGGCAACTCAGCCGCTGCAGACATAACAGACCTTATAGCTCCGAACTTTGTGTATGGTGAACCGGAAGAAAGACCTGTTCCGTGCTCAACAATTTTATGGAGCATGTAGAATGCAAAAATTATCAGAAGCGAGCCGCCCGTGATAAGAACATAAAGAGCCCCTGTCCAAATGGCTATTGCGATTAAGACAATAGCGACAAACATCACCTGACTTGCAGTCCTTGGAATCCACGTCTGCTTAAACGAAAACTTCAGGGTGTGGAGAATTTCCTGCCAAATGGGAGGACCGGGTCTCTGCTGAATTCTTGCAATTACTTTGCGGTGAATTCCGTGAAGCAGCAGACCGAAGAAGACCGCAAATATCAGGAGAAGAATAAACTCAATCATTTTAGTACCCCACAAACGGAATATCTCCGTCTTTTTTTCCGGCACGCAGTCCGAGAATCAGAAACAGAAGCGAAGCCGGCACTGAAACAATCATTACAACCGTCAGCACAGGATATAATTCCATGAAACAGGCTGATATTATACAGACGGCAAGACAGAGAACTGCCAATATATAGTAAACTGATTTTTTCATCTCACACCACCAGAAGAATTTCCACAACTCTTAAAAAGAGCAGGAGAGAACTCACGTGAATCATCAAAATGTATGGAGCTCCGGGCGCTCTTGTAATCTCAGCCTTTCCGATGTAAAAAGGCGCCATTCCTTCTCCGAGAACTCCAATAAGTATGAGGAGTTTAGCAATAAACGGAACAGCCGCCGCTCCAGCGAGTTCCCAGATAGAAAGTGTTCCGCAGGTTGCCGCAACAATTGCAGCTCCGGCAAACAGCGGAACTGTTCCCATCATCACAACAAGCCCGTAGGAAAATGCAGCCTTTAATACATGACCGTTTTTGACGGTTGCAACAATACCTATGTTTAAGACACCGATAAGTGCAGCAAACAAAGTGAAGTTGAAGATATCTCCGGAAACAATTGCCCCAATTGTTGCAACACCGCAGGCAAGAGCCGAAAATCTCTGGAACTTGGCTATGTCTTTCGGGATTTCTTTCAGATAGTATCCGTCAGTTCCAAAAACCATGTCAACCGGTTTTTCGGGTAACGAAATAAGAGCCAGAACCACAAACAATGCCGCGAAGGCAAACAGAACTATCGTGTATTCAGACAGGTAGTGAACCATATCCCCAAGCGGGAACGAAGCAAGTATTCCTTCCATCATTTGACTTCACCTCTCATAGTGCCCACAAGGGCAATTTTTGCCATAACCTTTATTGTAATTCCAACAGCCGCCATAATCAGCGCCAAGAACCACTGGCTCGGGAAGATTATGAAGACTAAGAATGCAATTACCCACAGAGCCCATGCATAAACCGAAGCTCTCTCGGTTGACAGGAAATTTTCCGTAGTCTGCTTTCCGAGGAAAAACAGCATCATACCGAGACCTGCGATAAGACCGCCCGTAAATCCTGTGGAAAATATTCCGTATGCAACAAGAAGC
>JAUNXW010000219.1 GCA_030539595.1 Methanocorpusculum sp.
TGTCCGCACCCTAACCTAAAACTTAATCTAAATCTTGTCCAACGGATTTAATCACAATTGGACAAGCTCGATTGGACAGCCTCTTCTCAAGAATTACATTTAATACATCACACGTCAAAATAGTTTTATCAATGGAAGATCTGCCGCTCAATAAAATACATATCTTAGGTTGGAAATCCATCAAAGACACAGAAGTTACCTTAGGTAAAATCAACATACTCATAGGTGCCAACGGAGCCGGAAAAAGTAATTTCCTCTCTGTCTTTGATTTGCTCAGAGCCATAGCAAACAACAATCTCAAACTATACATAGAAAAAAACGGCGGAGCAAACTCATGTTTTTACTATGGAACTAAAAACACAAAAGTAATAAAATTAAAAATGGATATCGGAAATGCATACATCTCATATGAAATCCACCCCGGAAAAGATGACACTGTCATCCTTGGATGGGAAAGATACGGTCGTCTTAATACCCCTGAAGAAAATGAAAACTACTATAATAGACAGAATAATTCCAATAATGTAAACACAGAAGAGCTATCTGAATCGAATGAAACCTATAGAAACCAAACATCAAAACTCAACAAAGAAATTGACGAACTTAAAAAATGGTTTACTGAAATAATTCCCTATCATCTCAATGACACGAGTGATAATTCTCCGTTGAAGCAGGTATGCGATACAGACGAAAACCGCTACTTATTCCCCGACGGAGCAAACATTGCAGCAGTTCTCTATAAAATCAAAAATGAATCGCCGCAGCACTACGAAAAAATAAAATTCACAATAAATCTCATCTTCCCTGAGTTCAAAGACTTTGTATTCATAAAAACAGATAACTACCTAAAACTTCGCTGGCAGGACGAAAACAGCATAGACTATACATTACCGCTGTCTGCATTCTCTGACGGAACACTCAGATTTACAGCCCTGTCTGTTCTCCTCAATCAGCCGAAACTGCCTAAACTCATAATCATAGATGAACCTGAACTCGGACTTCATCCGCAGGCTATAACAGTCCTATCTGAAATGATAAAACTCGCATCGTCAAAATCCCAGATACTTATCTCAACACAATCGGTGGATTTCATCAATTGCTTTGAATCTGAAAACATACTAATAGCTGAAAACAAAAAAGGAGAAACAAATATCACAATATCTAATGAAAAGGAACTTCAAGAGTGGCTCAAAGATTACACGCTTGGTGAAATCTGGCAGAAGAATCTGATTGGCGGAAACCCTTGAAACATGCTGCTAAAAATACTGGCAGAAGGTCAGACCGAATCAAAATTTATAATGAATATACTTGAACCATATTTATCTGAAATAGGATATATGGTGTCTCCCATTATTATAGGAACAAGCCGCCGTCAACGCGGCGGACTGAGTCATTACAACCAGTTCAAAACCAATATATTCAATCTTTGCGGTTCATCCGATTGTCTCATCACAACAATGATTGATTTTTATCAGCTTCCATCTGACTTTCCAGGATTCAAAGATGCTCAATCTGTATTAAATCATGCTGATAAAGTAAAACTCATTGAAGAAAGACTTAATGAAGAGATAAATATACGACCTCCAAACTATTTTATTCCGTATATTCAGTTACATGAATTTGAAGCGCTTCTGTTCTCAGATATTGATATTATTGATGATGTTTTAAAATTTGACTGTTGTTCAGATATCAGAAAACTCAAATCAATCATGGATAAATATCATGAACCTGAAAACATCAACACAGATGAAGGTCCTTCGGTAAAACTTAAAAAATTGACACATGATAATTATCAGAAGACATTACATGGAATTCGAATTGCAGAGAGAATACAGCTTGATGTAATGAGAGATAATTGTCATCATTTTAACAATTGGCTTGAAAAGATGGAAAAATTTGCAGATAGGTACTGTTAAAATAACAATCAGCCAATAAGAAATGCAAGATATAATCATTTGGTGATTTTTTAAGGTTTTACATTTTCGTTGTCAAAAATAAGAGGATTATTCC
>JAUNXW010000074.1 GCA_030539595.1 Methanocorpusculum sp.
TTGAGATTGTGATTTGTTGGTCTTTGGGAGTATATTGTTACACCACGAAAGCCACGCGAAAAAATACTAAAAGCACGAAAAAAAAAATCGGTTGATCTTATCTTTCATAGCAAAACACGAAATCTAACGAAAATCACAAAAGGCTTGCTGTTAATTCTTCTTGTGAATCACCTCTGAAAATATAGCAATCCTTTTGTGATTTTCGTTAGATTTCGTGTATTGCTATGTAAGATAAATCCAACCAAACACATTAGTTTTCGTGGTATTCGTATTTTTTCGTGTGATTTTCGTGGTGTAACGAAACGAATCCCCTATCAACAGAACAACTTAGACTAAATCTTGTCCAACGGATTTTTTCACGATTGGACAAACTCCAAATCTCAACCGAATTTAAGGCAAAGATATTTAGATAATGAATACAATAATAACTCACTATATATTATGTCCTCCACTCTATCAGAGTTCAGACAAAATTCTGATTCTGCAATATCTCCGGTTATAGCTGTACTGCTTATTTTGGCTCTTACTGTTGTTACTGCTGCAATTGTCGGTGCGTTTGCAATGGGAATTATCAATCCGGGTTCACTTAACGGTAAAATTGTGGGAGTTACTGCCGAATCATATTTAAACGGAAACGATCACGGAGTTAGAATGACTTTGTGGGGCGGTGAGGATTTTGACCAGCTTGAAAGTGTGAGAGCTGAGATTGGCGGATACAATCTTCTCACATCAGAAGGCGGAAACAGTGTAACAAATCTTGTTGTCGGAGGAAAATATGAATTCTCTCTTAGGGCAGCATATGAGACTGATGATAGTGAAGGAACTGAAGTAATTTATACCCGGGTTATCAATGCAGATGCGATGAATGGTGTACCTGTAAATTTTATCGGAAAATTCAAAGACGGTACTGAGCAGGTAATTTATATGTGGAGGCTTTCAGTACCCGGAATCAGCGGCTCTAACGGAATATTTTATAATGATGGAGATATTTCTGTATCTGGTTACTTTCAAAATAAAACCTCACCAGCACGCGGTTTTGCGGTTATACGCAATTCTGATTCTGTGAAATCTGTTAAAATCACAGCAATCAATCTTCAAGATACTGAAGGACACAAATATTCAGGGACTGATAAGTTATCCAACTCAGTCAAGAACGGTTTGAAATTTTCAAATTCCGACGAACTCAAGTTCCCGTTTATAGCTGGAACTGGTAGTACAAATTCACCATATGTAAAAGGCACAATTTCTGACTCTCTTACGGGGACTGTCAATGTTAAAGTAATTTACAATGATGAGACTTCAAGAGACATTTCAGATATTTCTGTTGAACTCAAACCCCGTGTAGGTACATTTGTAAATCCTGATTATGCAGGCAGTATATTTAATTATAGAGAATCTATAATATCTAATGATGATGATGATGAATTTTATGTTAAGTTTAACACCAATGACATATTGGGTCCCAAGGCAACGTTTTTCATAGGGCTTGAAACAGGCAGCGACAATTCCAAACTTCACAGCTACCCTGGAGAAATTGATGCGGCTTACTACTCAGAATCCGGTCACAGAGTTTACGGAACTTTTGATTTAGAAAGTAAAAACCCGTCTACCGTTGTGGCTTTCTATGTTTACAGAACACTTGATGAATCGCCTGTGTGGTATATCGTTGACAAAAAAACTGTAGGCGAACTCATATCAAAACCCTGACCATCAAAATAGAAACTCTCTATACCTCAAACCTCCATACATCAAATACATGAAATCATTACCCTTAGACAGAAAACAAAGCGGGAAAGCCACCGTCATCTGCTGCGGAAAAGAAGTCTCCGTTCACTCAACCTGTGTCTTCTGCTCAAAATGCGCTGGAATCAGAGTAAACCGCAGAGTAACACCCAACCCTTACGCCCAGACACTCAGAGGTTCTAAAGGCGGAATGACTTACGACGAAAGTCTGATGGAATCCATGGCAATGTTTAATACAGTCATCGAAGACAAAAACGCAACCGATATTGAATGCGCAGACGACGAAGGAACAGGGTACCTTCCGTTAACACGCAGACGCTAAGCACGCGAATACAACAAACACAACCATTTTTACAATCTCATTGGATGCGCCCGTAACGTCGCCGTTAACACCGCCGAACAATTTTTTCGCGGTAAACAGAAGAACCGCAAAAGTAATCAGAAGCGCAATAACAGACGCGACCGCATAAATTCTCACCTGCAGAAGAATAAAAAGAGGTACAGTCAGCAGAAGAGTGTAAACACAGAATCTTCGCTTCGACAAATCATAAATATATTTCTGAATACCTTCGTGAAAAGGTTTTCCAAGAGCCGAGAAAAGTCCCATCGAAGTTTTTCCGAGAATCTCCGCAAAGAACACAGCAACCCCAATCCAGAGAACGGGAAGGCTTGCAAGCGATGCAAAAGAAATCAGAACAACCATAATTCCCAAAGCAAGAGCTCCCGCGCCTGTTGTTCTGTCGGTCATTGCGCCAATTCTTTTTTCCCGGCTGCCGTGAGCCATAAGCCCGTCACCGAAATCCAACAGCCCGTCAAAATGATTCGCGCCCGAAATAAAAACAGCAAGAGCTATTGTTACCGCCGCAATAACCGCTGAATTGCTGAAATTCAGATAATATGCCAGAAGCGAAGGAATCATACACACAGCGCCCGTAACATATCCCGCTATTGGATATATCCAGCTGTGTTTTGCGAAATTATCAAAGTCAACAGGTTTACCTAGCGGAAATATCGTGGTAAACTGCAGCAGAGCGGCGAGCTGTTTCATGTAGATTTATTTTTGTAAGTTCTAAATGATATAACCAATGACATTCATTTCGACAAGAGCGGATTTCCCGTGTGAAAATCCGCAGTTCGCACTAATACTTTCCAACTCGCTTGTCTCAACAATAAAAGGCGTTTCGGGCGCGGGAGAAAATCCGGAATCAAGTTTAATGGTTCCTCCGCTTGACGCAGAACTCATCATCAACGGAAAACTTTCAGGAGACTTAACCCCGAATACTCCGACAGGATGTCCCACACCTGCATCAATTACCCTTTCGATGATGGATTTAACGAAAATCACGCCCGTGATGATTTCATCTGGTCTCAAATATCTTCCGACAGTCCCACATTTTGCTCTCGGAGAAAATGCTGGCGGTGACCCGCGCGAAGGAGACGCTGTTCCAAACGCGGGAGCACTTTACGAAAAAGGAAAATGGCTCGGCAAGTATTTTTCAAAAACCTGCGACCTGCTCGTCCTTGGAGAATGTCTCCCCGGAGGAACAACAACAGCATTATGCGTTTTGCGCGCTCTTGGATACAACGCGAAAGTCAGCAGTTGTCTTGTGGAAAATCCCGTGTCGCTTAAAGAAGAAATTGCCGCAGAGGCTCTTGAAAAAGTTCGCGGAATCACAGACCCTCTTGAAATCGTTTCAAAAATCGGAGACCCCATGATTCCTGTTGCCGCAGGAATTGCCGCAACATATAAAGGCAAATTATTTTTCGCGGGAGGAACACAGATGCTTGCTTCGGCAGCTGTATCAAGAGCGCTTGGAACTGCAGTTCCCGATGTTGTCACAACCGTCTACGTAGTGGAAGACAACTCCGCTTCGTTTAAAGAGACCGCAGCGGCAATAGGTGCAGACATTTACTATGTTGACCCGGAATTTGATACAATTGGTCACGAAGGTCTTTCCAGATACGCAAAAGGTGAGATTAAAGAAGGTTCGGGTGCAGGCGGGGCAATGTTTCTTGCGGCAATTCTCGGATACCCGCCCGAGCTGATTCGCGACTGCATAAAAGAACACGTAAACCGTTACGCCTGATGAAAGATTTAGCCGAAAAAATTTCAGAGAAAGGCTTCCGATGTCTTCGCTGCGGAAAATGCTGCAGCGGAGACGATAACGAAGTTATGGTCTCTCCCGAGGAAGTCGATTTGCTTGTGAAAGCCTCCGGGCTTTCCTTCGATGAAATCGCAGAGCCTTACCCTTCGTGGATTGAAGAAAGCGGAGCGAAATTTACTTTCGGGTGGGTTCTCAAAAGGGGCGAGGACGGGAACTGTATTTTTCTGAAAGAGAAAAAATGCAGTGTGTATAATTCCCGCCCGCATATCTGCAGAACCTACCCGTTTATGCTTGACGGCTTTGATCTTCTGACTTCTGAGTGCGAGGGAGTGGGAAGCTGTAAAATTTCTGAGGAAACAGAGCAGACAGCCAGAGATTTACTTGCCAGAAGAGACGCTGAGGATAAAGAGTTCGAGCTGACGAAAGAGCAGTACCAAAAGCATAGTATTGTCAAAGATTCAATAATTATCTTCGACAGCCGCGGTGCTCACAGAATAAATAATAAAAATGACTGAAATACACATCGTAGGAACTGCGCATGTTTCGCAGAAAAGTATAGAAGAAGTCCGTGAAACAGTTGACGCAGTGAACCCTGATGTAATCGCAATTGAGTTAGACCCGGGTCGTTTTGCGGCGCTGAAACAGCAGATGAGGGAAGCAGCGGGCGAAACAATTCCGGAAGACAATAAAGCGCCGGAAGTAAAATCGCTTTTGAAGGGCAATTTCACTCTGATGCTGATTCAGTGGATACTTGCCTACGTTCAGAGAAAAATCGGTATGAATGTGGGTGTTGAGCCGGGCGCTGAGATGAAGGCAGCAATAGAAATTGCACAAGAGCGCAATATCAGACTTCTTTTAATCGACAGGGACATAAGAATTACTCTGGGCAGATTCTGGGGCAATATGAAGTTCACGGAAAAAATAAAACTTGTCTGGGTTTTAATCCGTTCGGTTGCCGGAAAAGATGAGGAGACGGATGAGATTGATTCCGTTACGGTTGATTCTTTGACCAATCCGGATGTTATTGAGATGGCGCTTGAGGAGTTTCATAAATTTTCTCCCGCGGGTGCGAACGCTTTAATAGACGAGCGTGATGCGTATCTTGCGAACGGGATTGTAAATCTTGAAAAAAGCTCGTTTGAAAGAGCCGTTGTTGTCTGCGGTGCGGGGCATCTTCCGGGAATTAATAAGTTCAGGGAACATCCGGAAACTCTTCCGACAATTGCGTCGCTTAATGAGATGCCGAAAAAATATCCGTGGGGCAAGATTCTCGGCGGAGTTTTCATTGCGATGTTTGCGGTGATTATTATTGCCATTGCGTTTTCGGGCGCGACGGAACTTTTGATCTGGGCAATTGTCTGGTGGGTTGTAATTAACGGAGCTCTTGCGGCTCTTGGAACGATTCTTGTCAGAGGTCATCCTCTGTCTGTTGCGACTTCCGCGGTTCTTGCGTGGATGACTTCTCTGAATCCTTTCCTTGCCTGCGGGTGGTTTGCGGCAATTGTTGAGGCGAAGATGAGACCTCCGACGGCAGGGGACTTTAAGGCAATTACTAAGGCTGAGACGATTAAGGAGATGTTTTCTGTGCCTTTGTTCAGAATTATTCTTGTCGCTGCGGGCTCAAATCTTGGGAGTACGCTTGGAACGATTTGTTTCTTCCTGTTCCTGACGCCTGTTTTAGGAGTGGATATTGATATGATGAAGGATATTCTGATTACAGGGTTTACGAATCTCTGGAATTTCATAATCAGTCCTTTCGTCTGAATTATTTTTTTTGAAAGCACCCAACTCATTTCGAGGTAATAACTCAAAACAGAGATTACTTATGTCTGCACCGCAAATAAGTAACTACATCAAAAATAAGTTGAGGTGCATAAGAAACGTTTACAGGAATTGTTGAAGAGACGGGGACAGTATCTGAGATTAAGAACGGCAGAATTACCATACAAGGAGACGTAATTTTTTCCGACTTAAAGATAGGAGACAGTGTTGCGGTAAACGGAATTTGTCTCACAGTCACAAAAATCTCCGGCAAAAGTTTTCAGACCGAAGCAACTCCCGAAACTCTGAAAAGAACCTCTCTTGAAAAACTATCCGCCGGAAGCAAAGTAAATCTTGAAAGAGCTCTTGCTGCGTCTGCGAGATTCGGCGGACACATAGTAACGGGACACATTGACGGAACAGCTTCAATCTCCGCAACAAAAAAAGAAGGCAACGCGGTTGTAATAGAATTTTCCTGCGAACCGAAGCTGATGAATTACATAATTGAAAAAGGCTCTGTCGCGGTCGATGGAATCAGCCTTACGGTTGCCTCGGTATCTAAAAATTCATTCACCGTCTCAGTAATTCCCCACACGGCAAAATCAACCGCTCTGCTTTTGAAAAAAATCGGTGACGCCGTCAACATAGAAAATGATGTGCTCGGAAAATATGTCGAGCATTATGTAAACCGAAAACAGAGCACGTGCAGGTTTACGGAAGAATATCTAAAGGAGAACGGATTTTAATGTTTAAGTTCAGCACAGTGGAAGAAGCCGTCTGCGCTTTGCGAAACGGTGAAGTAATAATTGTAACGGATGATGAATCACGCGAAAACGAAGGTGACTTTATCTGCGCCGCCGAATTTGCGACAACCGAGAATGTAAATCTCATGGCAAAAACAGGGAGAGGGTTAATTTGTATGCCGATGAGCAGTGAAACCGCCGATTATCTTGATCTTCCTCCGATGGTTGAAAAAAATACAGATAATCATGAGACCGCGTTTACTGTTTCAATAGACCACGTCGAAACCAAAACAGGAATTTCAGCAGTCGAGCGCGGTTTAACCGCAAGAATGTGCGTCTCTGAAAAATCTTTTGCGTGTGATTTCCGAAGACCCGGACATATGTTTCCTCTAAGAGCAAAAGACGGAGGAGTTCTTGAACGCGACGGACACACAGAGGCAACGGTTGATTTAATGAAAATTGCGGGGCTTAAACCCGCAGGTCTCTGCTGTGAAATAATGGCAGACGACGGAAATATGATGAGGACACCCGAGTTAATTCAACTCGCAGAAAAACTGAACCTGAGGTTTACAACGATTTCAGCGATTCAGGAGTACAGACTGAGAACAGAAACCGCGGAGTTTTCCGCAAACACAGTATCTAAAAAATCAGAGGGATTCGCATGAAAGTCTATGAAGGAAAATTAGTATCGGACGAGATAAAAATAGGAATTGTCGCAAGCAGATTCAATGAATTTATCGTTTCAAAACTTCTGGGCGGTGCGCTTGACGCACTTAAGCGCCATGATGTTGCAGAAGATGACGTTGAGATTGCGTGGGTTCCCGGAGCTTTTGAGATTCCTTTAATTGCCTCAAAGATGGCTGAATCCAAAAAATATGACGCGGTCATCTGTTTAGGCGCTGTTATTCGTGGTTCAACAGACCACTACGAGTATGTGTGCAGTGAGGTTACAAAGGGAATAGCTTCCGTATCGTTGAGAACGGGCGTTCCCGTTATGTTCGGGGTTTTAACTACGGATAATCTTGAGCAGGCAATTGAACGTGCCGGCTCAAAAGTAGGAAATAAAGGCTTTGATGCAGCTGTTGGAGCTATTGAGATGGTGAATGTGATTAAAAATATGGGGATGTGATTTCTGTAAATCTATTTTTTTGAGGTAGATAAAAAAAAACGTCCTCACTTTTTTTCAAAATTCAACACCACCACGAGCCTGTCCAATAGTGTAATCTAATATTTTAACAAATTTGAGATTCTGATTTG
>JAUNXW010000075.1 GCA_030539595.1 Methanocorpusculum sp.
TGGCACAGGCCGATGACGGAACGTTTGCGGGCGGCGCGTTTCTGGTGGTCGTGCCCGGCGCGAAGGGCAAGGTCGGATGCATAGACATTATCTTTGTACAGCCCGCGCATCGCGGCAGCGGTCTGGCAAAGCGGCTCTATCATGAAGCGGTGGAAATGCTTCGTCAACAAGGTTGCCAGACGATCATGGCGCTTGTGCGCGGAGATAACTCGCAGAGTCTGCGCCGCTTTGAGTGCGAGGGGCTTGCGCCAACTACGCTGCGCGGTCTGAGCGCGCGAACAGGCATGGGCGGCTTATGCCGATTGTTCATCAAAACAGCTTCGCTGGCTTGTGCCACTGGTTGCTGGGTGCTGTGTGATCAAGTCGTGCCAACCCGTAGCGTTGGTGGCACAGCGAACAATACCGCAAGAGTGTTAGGCGTGAATGGCTTGTTTTTGTTATGCGGAGCGATGCTTCACCTGTCGTCCGGCGGGGCTTGGTGGACTGTGTTGGCTGCGGCTTTCCTCCTCATGCTGATTACGCTGGGCGAAACTGTAGGAAAACATATAGCAGGTGGAAACTGGCGCTTCGTGATGCCGGAAGGCGGTCTCGTACCATCAGCTATTGTAGCTTTGTTGGGCGGGTTTTATCCGATGCTTGGCCACTGGTACGTAACTGACCGCAAAAACACTCCGGAATATCGGCATCGCATGGCTCTTCCCGCGAAGGCAGCGTGGTTGTGCGTACTGGCGGCGACCGTGATTTGCCAGTTGCTGAAAACGGTTTATCCGCTCTTTCAGTGCACCGCGGAGTTCGGCATGATGCTGCTGTTGTTTTACATGCTGCCCTTTTATCCCTTTGATACCTTTGGTGGCAGGCGTATTCGCGAGGACAGCGCGCGTTCATACGCCGCGCTAACGGCGTTCAGCATCATCGTGATTGCGCTCATGCTGACCCATGTGATTTAAGGGTGAAAGGTATGTATAAAAAGCGAATAGCCAGAATAGACGATTCCATATGCGAAAACGCCGATACCTATTTTGAGATCGCTTCCCTGAGCAAAACGCTGTACGCATACTGCGTGATTGCGCTTGCAAAAGAAGGAATCATTAACCTTGATCAGCCGCTTAGCGAATATGCCCCGAAATGCTCCGTGTCTACGGATAAGCGCGCTCAGCGCATTACAGCGAGACATATCCTCTATCATGCTTCGGGCTTGATGAACTGGGAAGATCAAAGCGACAAAACGATCTGCTTTGAACCCGGACAAGCCTTTCAGTATTCCGGCGAAGGGTATTTCTATCTGCAACAGTGCATTCAAAGCATTACGGCGCTTTCGTTCCAGAACCTTCTGGATTGCTATATCAACCTACCGCTCGGAACCGGTATGGCAAGCCGCTTCGAAAACATCCCGGTGGGTAAGCAATTCGCTGACCCGTGTGAAGGCGATGAGGCATATGATCCGATTCGGCAGGAAAACGCCGCCTACTCCGTGTACGCAACCGCCCGCGATTACGCGGCTTTTCTGCGGATGATATTTGTGGATGGCGCTTCAGCTGCCATGGCGGAATCCTTCGTTCCCGTAAACGCCGATGTTCGCTGGTGTCTGGGATTTGGACTGTTGAAAGAACGATATGCGTTTCAGTACGGCGACAACGGCGACTATCAAGCGCTGTATTATGTAGACATCCCCACGCGGCGTGTGTGGCTGCGCTTGTCGAACAGCCAATATGGACTCATGGAGGCGACCCAAGAAATCGATTGCTCCGAAGTACGGAGCGGGATAACCTCGTTTCTAAAATTGCAGTATGGCGAAGATTACGCCTGTTTGACAGAGCATAGCGCCATGTGATACGGTTTATTGTGCTATGAGGTGTGAATGCATTATGGCATCGGGAGGAAATGAAGCGCTGTGAAACTTTTGATAGAACAATCGGACGATAGAAGCGAGGTAGAGATTACAATTCGCTGTGGTGCGGTGATCGATCCGGCGCTGGAACGATTGATTCGCCAGATTCGTCTGTTTGGCTACGCGTTGCCGGGGAAAAAGGAGAATCAAACGGTATTCATCCGTCCGGAAGATATTTTCTATTTTGAGACCGTTGACGGCAAGACATTCGTTTACTGCGAAAAGGACGTATACGAATGCGAAATCAAGCTATATGAAGCGGAACAGCGTTTGTCGTCCGGCTCGTTCGTGCGCATTAGCAAATCCAGTCTGCTCAATATGAGTAAGCTCAAGGGCTTTCAAACGAAGCTCAACGGCAAGCTGGAAGCACATTTGCAAAACGGCGAAAGGCTTGAAGTCAACCGCCACTATGTGGCTCAACTAAAAGAACGCTTGATGGAAGCGAGGGATATAAAATGAAGTTTCTTAAGGAAATCGTTCAAAGCACGCTGGCGGTGCTGGCAGTGTTGGCGATAACGTTTGGCGTGCTTTGTCAAGTTGGCTTGTTCGATCCCATGCCTTTTCACGAAGCGATTTTTCCCTTTCTCCTTATGGCCATATGTACAACACTATTCGTCACCCTACGAGAGCGCATACTCCCGGAGGATACTCTGCCCCACAAGGTGCTGGATATCGGAGGTTGCGCGTTGATTGTCTATGCAATCGTCCTTTTTCTGGGCTGGATGCAGTTCGCGTGGCAGCATGCGTTGCTCCTGTTAGGAATGGTCATCGCGGTGTATCTAGTTGTCTGGGCGCTCACATGGACGCAAAGCAAAAGCGACGAGGAAAAGTTGAACGCACTGCTTAAGGCACGCAAGGATGTGAATAGGAAATGATGCGGAAGCCGCTCGCTATGGCGTTGATTGCGCTGTTGATAACGCTTTGTTTGACAGGCTGCGACGGTAAGACCATCTACTCTGAACAACACACAGAAACGTCGGAAGCCGCTGTGCTGCGCGGGCACACCGGTCTATTCACACGAGAGGTTTCCGTGAATAGCGTAGAAAACTATGCTTTCCTCTTGAAGTTTATTCCGAAGGGCGGACAAATCCGTATCACAATCACTGACTGTAATGGGAAGGAGCACCTGACAATCAACGAAAACGCAACGCTTCCAAAGAATGGCGCTGTGACAGTCGCAGTGCCGTCCAGCAATCAGCCCTACGTTATTTTGGTAGATATGACCCATTTCTCAGGTGAATATGAAATCTCGTGGGAAGTTGCGGCTGAAGCCTCACCCTAAAAGAAAGTACATTCTCCGCGCTACTTTTTGGTCTTTCGCTGGGTAGATATAAGCGAAGATCTTCAAAGAATAGCAAGGAGTGAAGGAAATGAAATACACCCAAATAACAGCCCTGTGCCTTGCGCTGATGTGCGCATGCGTATCTATGGCTTGGGCCGAAGCGCCCGTCGAAGGTGAAGGAACGGACGGTTACCGAGCGCTGGAAACGCCGATCTCTATTCAAATGGATACGCAGGAAGGCTTTCCATGGCTTACGGACGATATGACGAATATCATGATTCTCCCTTACGTTGGACGGTTGGGCGACGAAAAAAGCGGCGACATCTGGATTCACATAATCGATGCGTTCGAACAGACAGCGCAGGGCTATATCGAGAGCCATATGTCTTTCATGCCTGACAATGGCGAAAAGCAGCTGTCCGATCCGGTGGCGGTTCAAGGGTTAGGCGGCCTTGAAGGTTACCTTGTCACTTTTCAGGGAAGCGACGGGAGCGGCTATACGGAGTATGCGTTTGTACTGGAAGGGAATTATCTTTTGATCGCCGTCGCGAGAGACGAATCGGGAGAGGCTTCCGCGCAGGCACTCAGTTCAATGCTAAAAATTCAATAAACGTGGGGAGCGAAGGGATTTGTGAGGGATGATCATCGTTGGGAAACAGAAGCCGCGAGTTTGGCGCGCATGATGCAAACAGGCGACCTGCAAGCCTTCGACAGACTGTATGATCTACTGGCCGGGCGGGCGCTGCGCACAGCGGCGGGCATCCTGTTAAGCGCGCAGGATGCTGCGGACGCGGCGCAGGAGGCATTCATTCGTGTGTGGAGCAACATTGATAGCTATCATCCCACACGTCCCTTCGCCCCTTGGTTCTACCGCATACTCATCAACGAATGCCGCCGGGTCCTCAAAAAGCGCAGAGTATTCTCCACGCTGGAGATGATCGCGGAACGACCAGCCCCCACTGAGGAAGTTGCGGAGATTGAGATCAACGAGGCGCTGGACAGACTGCCCGAACGACAGCGAATGGCAATCAGCTTGAAGTACCTGTCCGGGCTTTCTGAAAAGGACGTAGCAAAGCTCATGCACACCACGCAACCGGCGGTGAAAAGTTTGCTGACTCGGGCACGGGACACGCTGCGAAAGGAGTTCGAGCCATGACAGAGGATCGCTTAACAGAGCTATTATACAAGGCTACGAACGAAGCCTGTGCAAAAAAAGATCAAGTGCGTTTAGCGGTCAGGCGTGGTATACAAGCACGCAGCACGCATACACGAAAACATCATGCGGCATGGGCCGCCACAGCTGCGGCGGCGGTTATGCTCGTATGCTTTATGGGGTTTACAGAACCCGGACGCGCGCTTGCCGCAAGTATCTGGAGCATGTTTGCGCCGGAAAAGCCCGTCGAGATAAACATCGAGGGCTATACAGAAGACAAAAAAGCAATACTTGCGCCGGACACAGCGGAACACTACGCTTTCTATTATGATGAAACACAGTTTGAGCGCGTCGAGCGAGACAGCGCGGACGTACTGCTCGCAAGAGATCTGGATTCCGATTTGCCGGGAGTTTTTCTTGAAATCCGTCGTATTGAGAGCATGTCCGCACAGGCGCTGTACGAAAAGGCGCTGACGCCGGAAGCCGTCGATTTGGGCGCTGTTGTATTGCCAATTACGGGTTACGGTATGGAAATATGGCGCGGACAGGAATGGAACAGTCCCGTTACAATCCTATACTGGCTGGACGACGGATTTGGCAATGCCTATGAGTTTACGCTGCATGGCTTTATGGAAGCTTATGAAGGACACATGGCACGTATGAAGCAGATTTTGACAACTTTTACGATTATCCAATAACACAATTGGGGAGGAAACAGAGAATGAAACAAATGATTTCTATAATCATCGCGCTGCTTATGCTGGTGGGAACGGCTTACGCCGAGGAAGGTATTGAAGAAAACGGAGATGCTTTTAAGGGCAGTTATGGCTACACGCTTGACTGCGGCAGCGAAGTGCGCACCTATAACAGTGAAGGTTGTGATAATTTCGTTCTGGAGAACCCGGATGGAGCGACTGTGTTTTCGATTTCCATTTCATCTGTCCACGCAATGGCACTGGAAGATGTGAAGCAATCTGTGTTGAGTGAACAAGCTGCGCCATGTTCGCTGGGCGCGGAGCATTACGCGGCGCTTTGCGCAAGGCGTGAAATGGAGGGCGATATGAAAACAGTATGGGAAACCACGCTGTGTCCGCTCGCGGACGGAAGCGGTCTATTAATCGACGCCATATGGGCAGCTGGCGAAGATGAAAGTTCGAACGCTTTGCTCGTTTCGGAATTGCTTTCCACACTTCGCCTGTCAACTATCGCGCCGAGCGCAAAGATCACCTACATTCATGGACTTTTGAAGGCTATTGATAGCAAAGATCTGGTCTTGAGTTATCAGGAAGCTGAAGTAATTTACGATACGGATACGAGTCGTATCGATCAACTGAGGGCACAAGGCGTGGATTTGGATATGCCCAATGGACATACGGTTTACACGCCTGCCGAGTTCATTCTCACCCAACCCTATTCCGGTCATGTCGAGGTTTGGCTGCTCAACAATGAGCAGGCGTTAGAAGAGTCAAGTGTGGTCGCTCTGGCTGATCAGCTGGAAGGACATCCGGAATTCTTTCTGTGTAAGCTCGGCGTGGTAAATGGGACAATCGTAACTGTTGAAGAAATATATCTGCCGTAATTGAGGAGTACAGTAAAATGAGAAGATGGATTGCGTTTCTAGTCGTATGCCTATGGTCATTATCCATATGCTCCATAGCGCTCGCCGAAATTTATGTGAGCACACTGGAATACACCATGACATATGACGCCGAATTGTACTCCTGTGAAAGCGATGGACAAGTCGATGTATATCGTTGGAAGGAGTCGGCTTCGAATGCGCCTCAGTGCTTTATGAGCATTTCTATGTTAACCGGTTACTCAATGCGGGAAGCAATGGACGGATTAAAGCTGCAGGCGGGGCAGGACGGCATAAGCGGCAGCGTGACGTTATCCGGCATCAATGCGGAAACCTTTCGCTTCTACGAGGGAACCGCGTGGAACAGCCGAGTGTGCGAATATGCCTGCGTACCCATGAAAAACGGAGAGATATTGCTTATAGAGACAGATTGGTTTCTCGAAGCGGAGGAAGGCATTGGGCGGAGACTGATGGAAATGCGCGATACTCTTTCACTTAGCGCGCAGGACATGCCGCTCATGGTGCAATGTGAAATCTGCGGCGGTTGGTATGAGGAGGGGAACATATTCCGCAACCATGTTTGCCCAGCAAAGGAGCCCGCATCCGAGCTTGTCGCTACCGCCTCGGTTAATTTACGCACAGGTGCCGGGCTAAGCTATCATGTTGTGACTTGCGTTAGCAAGGGAACACGGCTCGCCTTTATGAATGAAACCCGAACAGATGAACGCGGTGCGGTTTGGTATCGCGTCCTCCACAAACAAAAGGATGTGTGGGTTTCTTCAAAATATGCGAAACCCACCGAAAACCACGAGATTCCTATCGTGGACAATAATGTCTACGTCGTTACTACCGCGAGCGTGAACCTTCGCAAGGGGCCTGGACTCGACTACAATGTGATTGCCTCGGTTTCCGCATCCAGCAAACTTATGTATATCGCCAGAGAAACGGATGATCGTGGAACAGTTTGGTACGAGGTTGCCTACAATAACGGTACTGCTTGGGTGTCATCAAAATATGCACGCATTCCATGCTGATCGCAAGTATTGAGCAATCAAACTGCACAGATATCATCTATTCAACCATGTGATGATGTGCTGACTGGCATAACCCGAACACGCGGTGGAATTGGTACGAGCGGGGCGGTCGTTATCCGGTACTGTTGCCGGGCAGCAATTTCATCACGTGGGAAGGTGACGAAACGAGAATTGAGGTATAGGCTGGACAAATTCGAGGTGAGATATTTGTTCTATCTGCGATAACCCAGTAATTGAAAACGATAACTTCTACTCGCAAACGTTAACCCTATACTCGTAAACGATAACCTACCCTATCGTTCTCGAATACTCCCGAATTTGCATCCCCCCTGCTAATCTCCCAAAGCTATCGTTCTTTTGTATCAATAGTTGGGTCAGAATACAGCAAGAAAACCGTTGATTTTCAACGGTTTTTCTTTTATCTCTCATTTGCCCTTCTTTTGCCCTTCTTTCGGGCACCCTCGCCGGATTCCCCCGCCGCCAGCCCCATGGCACCCCGCGTCAATCCGGTTCCCGCTCCGTTTCCAAGCGGATCACCACCACGTCGTCACAGATCAGGATCGACCCGGCGGCCGGGTAGACGGGCATATCCGCGAGCTCCGTTTCGTAGATCGCGCGCACCTGCTCCTCGATCACCTCGTCCTTCAGCGGGGGATAG
>JAUNXW010000076.1 GCA_030539595.1 Methanocorpusculum sp.
AACGGCGCTGTGGTGTCGGGCTTGTTTGAAACGATGAGTTTCGGAACCATTGCGGTGTCTTTGGGCATCAGCGTTCTGAACGCCATAAACAGAAACGCAATCGCAATAATTCCCATTAACAGCTGTCCCGAGATAAGCGAAATTCCAAGTACACCGATGATTAAAACAAGCATCAGCGTATTTCTCGACGAAGCCTGCTTCTTCGCATCAGCCTTGTGGTGTGCCACAATTTCTTTTCCGCGACCTGCGGGAACAACTCTGATAATTGGATTGTTGTTGTCCTCAGGATTCGGATAAGCAAGAATATCCTGCATCTCTTCTTTTGGAAGAAGCTCAGACATCGCTTTTGCAAGCATCGACTTACCTGTTCCGGGACTTCCGATCATCATCACGTGACGGCGCTGAATTGCAGCTTTACGAATAACATCGACTGCGTGTTCCTGACCGATAACCTGATCAATTAAATTAGGAGGAATTGTAATATCTGCGGTTGTATCGAATCTAACGCCGCCGAAAAGTTCCGCATCGTAATCATCCGATGCATATTTTTCTTTGGGTTTCGGCGGTTCGACCGCAGGCTCATCACGCGCAGGGGTTTCCTGAGGCGGAGCTTCATGCAAAACATTCCATTCCGCCCCCATAGCAGAATTATCGGGCTTGTTTTGCTCTGTTTCGGATTTTTCCATATTGTTTAATCTACCTCTGATGAAGAATATTATAATTTGTTCTTTATGATGGTTTAAGTAGTTTCACTAATAGATAAGAATATAGCAGATTATGAAAGTTATCTATACCGAAAAAAGTCAGCTTCTTGCATCGAAGACTGCCAGATGTTTGGGTTGTAAAACATCCGAAGTAAAATACAATAAATTTCCGGACGGAGAACAGTATCTTCGCATAATGGACTCAGATGATGAAATGGTCGTCGTTTCAAGCACAGTAGACGCGGAAACGGTTATGCAGGTGATTCTTCTTCTCGATGCGTGCGAGGGACGCGACGTTACTTTGGTATTGCCGTATATGGGATACGCGCGCCAGGATAAAAAATTCAATGAAGGTGAGCCAATATCCGCACGCGCAATGGCTAAAGCATTATCGGAAGGTGCTTCGCGCGTTTTCACAGTAAATATTCACGACCCGTCGGTTCTGAATCATTTCAGATGCCGCGCTGAAAATCTTTCCATAGCTCCAGAAATCGGTAAATATATTAAAACTATGGGACTTGAGTCTCCGCTGATTTTATCGCCGGACGAGGGAGCGGAAAATTTCGCAAAAGCGGTTGCATCCGTAGGCGGATGGGACTTTGACCATCTCAATAAAACAAGGCTTTCGGGTTCTGAAGTTACAATGGCGCCCAAACATCTGGCAGCCGACGGAAGAGACTGTATCATAGTCGATGATATCATCGCAACAGGCGGTTCAATGGCTCTTGCAGCTTCAATGCTTAAAGAGCAGGGCGCAAATTCAGTCAGAGCCGCAGGCGTTCACGGGGTTTTTGCATCCGGCGGCTACATTAAATTAATGCAGGCGGGACTTGCAGATATTGCTTCGTCCGATACGATAGAAAAAGCCTCTTCAAAGTTTTCCGCATCCGAAATTATTGCAGAAGCCGTCCGCAGATGAAATTTATTTTAGACTCTTCATATTTTTTCGGGAATTATAATTTGTCGGGCGAGTTTTTTACAACTCCCGAAGTTGTCGACGAGCTTAAAGACGCTGTATCGAAGATGAGATATGAGGTGCTTGTTTCAAACGGTTTGTGCGTTACCGAGCCGTCCCCGGAGGCGCTTTCAAAAACAACCGAAGCGGCTTTAAAATCGGGAGATGCGAGAGTTCTTTCCGACACTGATATTTCGGTTATCGCTCTCGCGGTTTCGCTTGAAGGGACTGTCGTTTCGGATGATTTTGCTGTTCAGAACGTCTGCCGTCATTTGAAACAGCCGTTTCAAAGTATTGTGCAAAAGCGTGCGAAGAAAAAAGTCTGGAAGAAAATCTGCTCCGGCTGCGGTCGCGAAATCCCAGAAAATGAAGATGTCTGCTCTGTCTGCGGGAGCGAGCCTTTGAAAAGAAAGACTGAGAGAAGATAAATCATAGAAGGACTTTCTTAGCAGAGAAAACTATAAGTTTTTGATTCGTTATGTGAATCCGTTAGACAAGATTTAGACTAAGTTTTCTGCTACAGTGTGTACACATTTCGTTTCACCATGAACATCAGAAGCCGGTCTTCGACTTGCGGCGGTGTCTCACAAAATAAAACACAAGAAGAGACAACAGAACATTCACTTAAAATGGACTTAACTTAAATCCCTAAAATAAATTTCAGCCATATCTTTTGCTTTTTCCTTATCCGCCGAAAGCGCCCGCCAGATTTCTTCATCCTCAAGCACCCTCTCAAGAATCTCAGCCCGCTTCTCCTGACAAGCACAGATTTTTTTAAGCCTCTCTCTTAACTCACTCTGCAGAGCAACCATCTCACCAATATTTTCAAAGTCTTCAAAAACCCTGTCGCGTATAAATTTCGGAACTGCGGGGGCTTTACCGTTTGTTGAAACCGCCAGAGTAAAATCCCCATCGCTGAACGCTGCGGGAAGCATAAAATTTCCGTCGCCGTCTGAACTGTTGAATAATTTCAAACACCGCTCAGCAGCTGCACAGATTTTTTTATTCAGCTCCTTATCCGGAAGAGCCGCGATAATAATATCATGTTCCTCAACAAGTTTAATTAAATCCGCATCGGATATCTCCGACACATCAGCCTCTTTTGTAAAAACTCCGCTGAGTTCGTCAGAAATATTTTTTGAAATAACCGTTACAGCAGCACAGTCTTTAAACGGTCTGAGTTTGCGAAAACCCACTTTTCCCGCACCGAAAAGAAGAAGTTTGTATTTTGAAACATCAAGCATCAGAGGAATCATTTGAAATAACTCTGTTCTCCATCCGCATTAATCTATCTCAGAACCGCAGAGAATTCTGCAAAGAATCCTCTCCGAAGAAACTGGCATCAGATGAGTGTATGAACCGATGCAGTTTTTATAAACCGCACCGTCTTTGCCAGAATCAATTCCCGTTCCCCGGCTCAAAGAATAAGCAAATTTTGCTCCGGTGTCCATTTTAACCGCGCTGTAATGGAACTCGTGACCTTTGAACGGATATTTTACACCGCCCAATTCAGCTTCACCGACAACATACCCGAGAACTTTTTTCACCGGAATTGAAGCATCGCCTTCAAAAACTCCGCACATTTTACGAGGAGTTCCCTTAACCGAAAGCGAGCGCGAAAGATACATCAAACCTCCGCATTCTGCGTAGATAGGTGTTCCCTCTTTGGCTCTTGAGAGAATATCCTCTCTCATCGAATCGTTTGCCTCAAGTTTTTCTGCAAACATTTCCGGGTATCCGCCGCCGAAAATATACGTATCAGCGTCAGGTAAATCATCGTGAATCGGACTGAAATATTTCGGTGAAAAGCCTAAGTTTTTCAAAATATCTGCGAGTTCCCCGTAATAGAAATTGAACGATTCATCGTAGGCTATCGCTGCGGTTTTAGTTTGCGGTACCGTAAGCGGTTCGCTTTTTACCGCATCGATATTTTTCGCAATTGACTTTACGGCGTTTAAATCAACGTGTTCGGAGACGAACTCGGAGATTTTTGAAATCCGCTCTGCGAACTCTCCGTTCTGTGACCTTTCAAGGAAAGGAACAAGCCCCAAATGGCGTGAAGCGAGTTCAATATTTTCAGAGCGCGGTACAGCTCCCAAGACGGGAAGTTTGCAGTAATATTCTATTGCGTCGACCGCTTTACTCACGTGCCTTCCGTGACCCGTGTTATTTAAAATCACGCCCGCAATGTTCACGTCTTTATCAAAATCCCTGAACCCGTTAACAATTGCGGCAGCAGAACGCGTTATGCTTCTTGCGTTGATTACAAGAATCACAGGAAGGTCAAACATTTTTGCAATCGAAGCGGTGCTTCCGACATCCGAAAATGCGTCAAGCCCTTCAAAAAGTCCGCGAACACCTTCGACAACGCCGAAATCAGCGTCTGCTCCGAGCGATAAAATTCTGCGGCTTTCGCTTTCGGTCTGAACAAAAGAATCGAGATTGTAGCACGAACGCTTCGTTACTCCCGCAAGATACGAAGAATCTATGTAATCCATCGCGGTTTTGTAAGTCTGAACGCTCCCCTCTTTTGAAAGAAGCGAGGCTAAAGCAAGTGTAATTGTAGTTTTTCCGGCGCCCGAACGGTCGCCTGAAATCAGAAACGATTTCATTGAATATTCCTCAAAGTCGCACCGAACTCGCTTTCAACTATCGAGTGAACTCCCAGAGTTTTTGGGTGAAGGTCGAGTTCGACCAAAACAAAATCATGTCCCTGCTCTTTCAGCGGTTCAACCTGACGAGGACCGTTTGTTATGGAAAAAACGGTGATGCCCTTAACCGCTTCGGGCGAAACCGCGTGGGGAACTCCGGTTAAAATCAGATAATCGGGTTTGACCGATTTTATTTTTTCTTCGAGAGCCGAGCCGTTCTCTCCGTATTCATCAAGCGAGCCGATAAGTTCGGGATTTACTCCGCGGCTTTTCAGTTCGTCAAGAATTGCCTTTGCATCGTTTCTGACTTTGGGCAGACCTCTTTGTTCAAGGTTTGCGGCAAAAGAAATATTTGCCTCAGGAGCGACTTCATGAACTGCGCAAAGATGGTCTGCGAACATGTAAGCCGTCTCTTTTTTGGCGTTCATAATTGCAAGACCTTTTTTATCCGAGCGAAGCAACTTTAACAATTCTGCTGCAGCGACGTGTTTTAAATCTCCTCTTAACGGCTGAATATATGATTTTGAAGCCGCCCCTCTTTCCCTTTCGGTTTTGTTCGCCGCTGCAAGAATTCTTTTCTGACGGTTCAGTTCTTCTTCCGAAATCCAGTTCTTTTTAGCCGCTGCGTCAAGAACGGCAATTACTCCGTCGACGTTTTCGCGAAAACCCGCGTGAATGGAAACACCTATCGCAGGCGTTGAAATCCCCGAAGCCTCAATGGCGGCTTCAAGGTCTTCTCCAATAATCATCGAAACGCACGTCCCCACAACCGCAATTTTATTCGGGTGAAATTCTTTTTCCGCGTAGCGAAGAACATCTTCTAAAATATGCTGACCGCCGAAGATGAATTCTTCATCGCCCAAGGAGGTCGTTAAAACTCTTATTCCGTCCTCTTCAAGAAGTCTTGCGTGTTTGAAGGAGCAGCCCGAAGGTCCGTGAAGAATTGCTGCGTCAACTTCCAAATCGCGAAGCGTGTAAAGAGCCGCAACGATTGAACTCGGTCTCGGCTGAATGTATCTCATTTTGCTTATCTCCATGTTTTCACCCCAAGTAAAACGCAGCCATCATTTTCTTTTGCAAGCCTCAGAGCCTCGTCTCTGACTTCATCGAATGATTTTTCCGCTCTGATGACTTTCGCGGGTGCGATTTCGTAAACTGCCTTCTGAATTTCTTCTTCTGAAAATCCTTCGCAGACTGCGTGAAATTCCTGACCTATTGCAAGGATTATTTTTTTGTCTGAGTTTTTGCGTAAAAATTTCGCCGCTTCAATGCATCCTTGTGCGGTTGTTCCGCTGTTTGAGTTATCCATTACGGTAACTCCGTCTTCTTCGAAGAGATTCATTCTGCCTTCTATTGCTGAAAATCCTGCAAGTTTTTCGGGACTGATTCCCAAAATCACAGCAGCAGCCGCGGCTGTTTTTATTACGTCGCAATAGAGAGGAATTGATAACAGCGGGTTTTCAAAACTTCCTCCGCTGTAAGTCAGTTTGTTTCCGTTCACGGAAATTATGTCGTCGATGGTTTCCCATCCAGGTTTTTTTGAAATTCCTTTCGGAACTAAAACTTTTTGGCACGGCTCAAGACTTTTCAGTTTTGCTTCAAGGGCTGATTTTTTTCCAGCGGCAATTTTGTAGTCGTCAGTGCTTGTAAGAATTCCAAGTTCTCCAACGCCCGTTACTCCGACAGATTCTTCGGCAATTATTCTTTGCGCGCCGTAGGTTTCTGCGGCTTTTACGGCAAATAAAAGCGATGCGGGAGTTATACTTTTTTTGAATAAAAGTTTGCCCTCAGGCATCAGAAAAGTTCCCCGGCTTGTGTGCAGAATACTTTTTGTATCAAAAAGCGAGGCTACAGCAAAGGCGGTTGTGGTTTTTCCGCGTGAGCCGGTTATTTCAATTATAGGTTTTGAAAAATCGCCGATGAGGTCTTTCGTCATTTCGTGATGAGATACAATTTTTGTTTCCGTATGAAGAAGAGAGTAATCGGGGTCAAGATGAATGGGCGCGGTTATGCAGTCGTATTTTCTTTTAACGGCTTCTTCTGGCGTTAATGTTCCGCCGCGATATACATCTATTGCGTCAACGTCGTCGCCTCTGCGAAGAAGAGCTTCTGCAAGAGTTGCTCCGCCGTGAATTGTGTCAAGAACTAAAACTCTCATTGTTCCTCCAGCATTTTTTCTGCGGTGTGTGCGTTTTTAATCATTAATTCTGCTAAGAGCGGGTCAATTCCGATGGGTTCTGCGTAAACGAGCGGTATTTCTTTTCCGCTGTCAAGAGTTATCGTGCCCTGTTTTTTTCCGGTTTCAAGACCGAGCAGTCTTGGAATATCGCGCAGAATGTGTATACCTTTTGCAAGGAACAAAGGGACGACAACAAGTTCATCGAGATTTTCTTTTTTCATCAGCTCAAGTCCTTCTGTGACGTTTGGGCTGCTGTATTCGAGGAAACAGGATTTAATAAGATATTTCCCGTCGATATTTTTCATCAGGTCTGCTGTTGTCGTGATTAATTCCTTATTGTATTCAAGGCGGCTTCCGTGACCTACTAAAAGCAGTCCTTTGTTAGTCATACTTTTATGTATGTTTTTCATACAAATAAATCAGTATGAAATAATTATATTGATTGTAGCAATAAATTATCTGATTCGAAGATTTAGGTAAGATTGAAATCGACAGTATGAAATATGATTAAGTTCGTAATAATTATTTATGAGCAGTGAAACTGAGGAATACGTCGCCCTGTTTTATTCGGATGATAAATTAAAGCGTAAATACGGGGCAGAAAAGTTGGGAGAATTAGGCAGAGACGGAGTTGAGGCTGCCAAAAATCTTCTTTCTGATTCTGACTGGCACATTAGATATCGAGCCTGCGAGGCTATTGGTTTTGCAAAAGTAGGGGCTGAGTTTCTTTATCCGATGCTTTCAGATGAGAAAGACCACGTGAGATATATGGCAGTTAAAAGTCTCGGGTTCTGCAAGACTGCCGATTTGGAAGAAAGAATTTCACCTCTTGCAGATGATGAGAATGAGTTTGTTAGAAGAATCGTGGGTAAAGTTTTGGGCAGTCAATGAGCGCGGCGGATGATTTTTTTAAAAAAGGGCTTGCGGCTTATTCTGTAAGGGATTTTTCTTCTGCCGAGAAGTTTTTTTCATCGGCTCTTTGTGAAAATCCTAAGAATGCGAATTATTTTTATTACCGCGGGGAGTGTTTTTCCGAGCTCGGAAAAACTGCTGAGGCTATTGATGATTATTCAAAGGCTCTTGAGATTTGCCC
>JAUNXW010000220.1 GCA_030539595.1 Methanocorpusculum sp.
CCACACCCTAACCTAAAACTTAGACAAAATCTTGTACAACGGATTTTTTCACGATTGGACAAACTCAAACTCAAAAATCAATACCATAATATTTCTCATCTTTAACAACCAACTAAATAAGAATGACTAAAAAGGCTCCAACACAGTTAACTCTTAACTTCGGAAACGAAAGTGAAGAGTCAAAGCCTTTTAGTTCAATTGAGCCGGTAAAAGAAAACTCCACTCTTCTTGACACAGAAGAAAAAATCCTCAGCGTCGTTGAACTCACCGCAAAAATCCGTGAAGTTTTAGACTGTGAATCGCTCACAGACTTAAAAGTCATCGGAGAAATCACAGGCTACAGACCGAATGCATCAGGTCACCTTTACTTCTCTTTAACGGAAAAAGGAGAAAGCGATGCAACAATTTCCTGCGTGATGTGGAAATATGCCGCAAAGTATGTTCCGTTCGCGCTCAAAGACGGCATCTCAGTAAAAGTTACGGGCTACATTGACTACTACCCTCCTTCCGGAAGAACACAGTTTGTGGTCAAAAAAATGGAGCCCGCAAGCGGTGCTACAGGATTATATCTTCAGAAAGAACTCTGGAAAAAACAGCTTGAAGCCGAAGGAGTTATCCCGAGACCAGAATCGGAAAAACGTGATTTCCCGCTGTTTCCGAAAACAATCGGCGTCGTCACCTCAAAAACAGGTTCTGTTCTACAAGATATCAGAAACGTTCTTTCAAGGAGATATCCTCTGCCGGTGATTCTTGCGCCTGCAGCGGTTCAGGGTATTGGAGCTGAAACCGAAATCGTTTCTGCAATTGAATCTCTTCAGGGCAAAGTAGATGTAATTATTGTTGCAAGAGGCGGCGGAAGTTTCGAAGACCTGTTTGTCTTCAACAATCCTGAAGTTGTAAGAGCAATAAGAAACTCTGATGTGCCTATTATCAGTGCAATTGGTCATGAAACAGATACAACCCTGTCAGACTTCGCAAGCGACAGAAGAGTGCCAACACCGTCTGCTGCGGCAGAAACTGTTGTTCCCGACAGAAACCAGCTCTTGAGCAATCTTGAAGAATACAGACGCCATATTCATGACAGGGCTGTTCTTGTTCTTTCACACAGTAAAAGAGAAATTGCTGAACTGAAAATAAGAGTTGAACCGTCACGGCTCAGAAGAAAACTCGATATGATGCATCAGCAGACTGCAGAATTTGAAGACAGAATTGATTCGGCAATTAAGCGCAGATTATTTTCAGAACATGAAGCAGTCGTTTCGCTGAGTGAAACAATCTTCAAGAGTGCTAAAAACAAAATCGCAAGAGCAGTTCTTGAGCTGAAAGCGCAAAAAGAGATTATCACCGGACGTGACCCTGAAAAACCGCTTGAACGCGGATACGCTCTTGTTAAAAAAGATGGACATGTTGTAAAGTCCGTGAAAAATCTCTTGGCAGGTGACATCTTAAAACTGAAACTTGCCGACGGAGAAGTTAATACAAAAGTTGAGAGTATAAAATGAAGGAAAATGAGGAATTAAGCTACGAGGAAATGATTGCAGAACTCAAAGAAATTGCAAAGCAGCTGGACGACCCGAATACTTTGGTCGAGGATGCTGTAAAGCTTCATAAAAGGGGAATGGAGCTTATTGCAAAATGTGAGGATTTCCTGCAGAAAGCCGAACTGACTATAACAGAACTTAAAATTCAACAGTCAGAATAACTTTAAGTTCCTCTCCTTTTTGAAGCTTGGCAATAAGTTCACGCGGGAGAAGTTCTGCTGTTTTGTCGCTGTCACAGCCGATTGTTCTTGAACATACAAAACTGCTTCTTCTCCAGACCAAATCTGTTGGATGAGTAAGTGTCATTTGAGAATTTCCTTTTGAAATTATTTCTGTTTCAATTCCACCGCAGGATAATTTTGTTTTTAGGACTGCGTTGTCATCTGCCAAGGCTTTTTTAAATTCTGGAGATAAGTCTGCACAGCCTTTGTCAGAAGCTACT
>JAUNXW010000077.1 GCA_030539595.1 Methanocorpusculum sp.
CGCCTTCGGCTATCGCCTCAGCCAATTCGCTCCCTCGCTTGAAAAATGCTGCCGTAAATAGTTGATTTAGTGAATACAAATTAACTTAGTGACGGCAGCATTTGTGCAAATCGAAGATTTGCCAAATTTGCAAGTCTATGACTTGCAAACTTTTTCAAGTGAAGTCGCGATTTAACCCGAGCGATGAGCGAGGGTGCGACTGAACGCCGGAAAAATGCGATTGCCGAGAGATTTGCGTAGATTTGCGGTTCTTTCTTAACCTCATAAATTCCTACCAACGCTGAGTGGAGTGATAAACGGAGCGAAGCCCCAAGTTAGTCGAAATAAAACCAATAAATAAAAATTAGCGAAGTACTGTAAGAGCAAGCCGAAGTCTGGAGAGTGTCTTTCGTGGTGTAACGAATGTGTACACACTGCAGCAGAAGACTTAGTCTAAAAAAATTATAGATTATAAAACTCAGTTCCTTCCTCCCAACGCAAACCTCATTCTTGTCCCGGTCACATGGTCATTAACAGAAGTCTTGAGGTTATTAATAATCTCCTGAGGAGTTCCAGAAACCTCGCCTCTGATATACCCTTCAATAAATCCCGAAATCGCGTATGTATAAAATGTAGTCAGGTAATCCGCATAACCCTTAAGATAGTCTGTATTTTCTCCGTCAACCTCTTTATTTTCAAAAATTATTTTGCCGTATTCCATAATAACACCGCGAACACCTTCTTCCAAATCCGCCTTAATAAAATCCTTAAGAATCTCGCGCTCAACAGAATTCAGAGTACACAGACACACTTCCTTATTCTTATCCACATACTCAAAAACCTTGAGCATCTTCTCTTCCCAAGAACGTTTCTCCGGGGTAAGAACAAATTTATTGATGGCTTCATCCTGATACATCCACCGCACAAGAGCGTACACATCCTCAAAATGATAATAGAAAGTCTGACGGTGAAGACCGCACTTGTCTGTAATCTCCTTTACAGTAATAGAATTGAGCGATTTATCAGCCATCAGCTTTTTCAAAGAAGCCGCCAGCATCTTTTTTGTAATGTCGCTGTGAAGAGCAGTATTTTGCACCATGTTGTATACATGTCTAAAATTAATCCTATAAAACCTTGCGGGATGCAAACTATTATTAACAACATATTTAGACGCTTGTTTAATTTTGTAAAAAAAGTACAAAACGTTTATTTTGATACCGATAATATAACAATATATTCTGTCTGGAAGTTGTAAAATATGCATTGGGCTGAGTTAATAATCGACAAAAGAAAAATTGTGGTCGGGGTAATCCTTGCAATAGCTGTGATATGCATATTTTTAATGCAGGGCGTTTCGGTCAACTACAACATGGTTGACTACCTCCCCGAAGACGCAGGCTCAACCATAGCCCTTGACGTCCTCGACAACGAATACCCGGGCGGCGTTCCAAACGCAAGAGTGATGGTCTACAACGTCACAATTCCCGAGGCCCTTGAACTGAAAGAAAAAATATCTGAAGTTGAAGGCGTCAATGAAGTTTTGTGGCTTGATGATGCCGTATCGCTTGAAGTCCCAATAGAAACGCTTGATGCGGACGTGGTGGACGACTACTACATTGACGAAACAGCTTTGTTTACCCTGACGCTTGATGAAGTCACAGGGCGCGACGCGGTAAAGAAAGTTAAAGCCGTAGTCGGTGAAGATTCTGCAATGTCGGGTCAGACCGTAAGCTCAGCTTTCTCCGGCGACACACTCGGCTCTGACCTTCAGAAAATTCTGATAATAGCCTTCCCTGTAATTCTCATAATCCTCTTGTTTACCACAAGGTCATGGTTTGAACCAATATTATTCCTATTCACAATAGGCGTTGCAATGGTAATCAACATGGGAACGAACATCATGTTCGGCGAAATCTCATTCGTAACCAAAGGAATTGCCTCGCTGTTACAGCTCGCAATAGCCATCGACTATGCAATTTTCCTGCTTCACCGTTTCGGTGAATACACAGCAAAAGGAATGGCTGTCAAAGAGGCTATGAAAACCGCAATGCAGAAGTCGCTTACATCAATTTGGGCAAGCGGTCTTACTGCGGCAATGGGATTCGTTGCTTTAACTGTAATGCGCTTAAAGATAGGTCCGGATATAGGCTGGGTAATGGTGAAAGCCATTTTAATCAGTCTTATCTGCGTATTCACACTGCTCCCGGCACTTACGGTTCTATGTCACAAGCTCATAGAAAAAACAGAACATCGTCCGCTTACACCCGACTTCAAAAAAATATCCAAGTTAATCAGAAAATACTGCGTGCCGTGCCTTGTGATTATGCTTGTTATTCTCGTCCCGTCGGTTCTTGCCGTAACTAACAACAGTTATGTCTACTTTGACATTTTCAACGACCAGAGAACAATCATCGGTCAGGACACAACAGCCATAAAAGAAAAATTCGGAGATTTCTCGTCGCTGGTACTGATGGTGGAAAACGGAAACGCCGCTTACGAAAAGCAGGTACTGACGGAAATTGAGGATATTGCGATAGTCACGGGAGTTCTTTCCTACAGCAAGACCGTAGGGTCTGAAATTCCGGAAGAATATGTACCGCCCGATACTCTATCAAAACTTGTTTCGGACAACTACACGCGCTACGTAATTACAGTAGATTCAACGCTTGAAGCGCCCGAATCGTTTGCGGCGATTGAGACCTTAAGGGCAATCGGTGAAAAATATTATCCGGGCAACTGGTATCTTGCCGGAGAAATAGCCAACGCTTACGATATGAAGACCTGCGTGAAAGAGGATGATATACTCGTAAACCTTATTGCAGTCGGCTCAATCTTCCTCGTCCTGATGCTTGTATTCCGGTCGGTCTCTATTCCGGTAATTCTTGTGATTGTCATTGAAGCGGCAATCTGGATTAACTGCGGAGTTCCCTACTTCATGGGAGATCAGATGTTCTATATCACCCGCATGGTTATTTTTGCCCTGCAGCTTGGGGCAACGGTAGACTACGGGATATTGTTCATGTCGCGGTATCTTGAAAACCGGCGCGAGTTCGGCAAGAAAGAATCTCTGGAAAATACTGTCTCGACAGCGTCAATTTCAATTCTGACGTCTGCTGCGATTCTGTTTGCTTCCGGACTGATTCTTGCGCTGATATCTTCAAACGCTTTGTTAAGTGAAGTAGGGCTTTTCATCGGAAGAGGGGCACTGCTTTCAATTATCGGAGTACTGTTTGTATTGCCCGCACTGCTGATGATATTTGATAAACTTATAGAAAAAACAACACTGCATGCTAAATTTGCTCCCGACAACACCAAAGGGGTAGGATTATGAAAACCAATGTAAAAATAATAATAACTGTATTACTGCTGATAGCTCTTGCAGTCTCGCCCGTTTCGGCTTCGACCGAAAAGGAAGAGGTTGTATATGTCAATCTTGAGAATAACGGAGACGTTAGAGACGTCTATGCGGTAAATATTTTTGAACTGAGAGAGGCCGGAACAATCACCGATTACGGAAATTACCGTTCGGTCAAAAATCTTCTGACGACCGATCCGATTAATGTCAACGGAGATATGATTACGGTAAACACCGGTTCGGGAAAATTCTACTATGAGGGAACTCTGGGTAAAGCTGATGTTCCTTGGGATGTAAATATCAGATATTTCTTAAACGGTGTTGAATATTATCCAAGCGCTATGGGAGGTAAAAGCGGAGACCTTGAGATAAGAATTTCTCTTGCTAAGAATCCGAATGTTGATGAGGCATTCTATAAAAATTTCGCTGTGATGATGACTGTTACGCTTGATTCTAATAAGTGCAGAAATATTATTTCAGATGGGGCAACAATTGCCGATGTCGGAGCAGACAAACAGTTGTCATATACTGTGATGCCGGATAAGGGACTTGAGTCTTCGATATATTCGGATGTTATAGATTTTGAGATGGATGCAATCAGTATCAACGGAGTGAGACTTTCTATGGAGTTCGATGTTGATACCGAGGAGATGGAGACCGACCTTACCGATTTGGAAGATGCTATTGTTGACCTTGACGATGGAGTTAAGAGCCTGAAAGAAGCAGCGTTTACATTGAAGGCGGGAGCGGATTCTGTCGGCGGCGGAGCACAGACACTCAGCAGCGGACTTAATACACTTGATACAAAAGGAGCTCAGTTAAGAGCGGCTGCCGAGAAATTAAATCAATCAGCACTATATATAACAGAACCTCTTGGAAGTAACGTTTCAAATTTCTGTACTGCTGTTATTCAGTACACAAGGGGAGTTTCGTCTGCAAGTGCCGGTGCTTCACAGTTATCATCGGGAACCGGAAAACTATCGCTTGGAGCATATTCTCTTGCTCTTGCTGTCGGTGATTTATACGAAGGAACAAACGAACTCCGCGACAATACAACAGGTCTGTCTGATGAACTCAACGACAAGCTCGATGAAATTCTCGACCCTCTAAGAGGTATCGGAGACCCAACCGTTTCGTTTGTCTCATCCAAAAACACGGATGTTAAAATGGTTCAGTTTGTAATGCACACAGACGCAATAGAAAAACCCGAAGAACCAACACCTGCACCCGAACCGGAAGAAGAACTCAACTTCTTCCAGAGAATACTCAGGCTCTTTGGGTTATACTAATTTTTTTGTTCAACAGTGAATATTTATTATTTATTATAATGCGTAAGAAGAGCAAACACTTTGTCGACCAAAAAAGATGAACTAAATCTTTTCGATGCAGTACAGCTGTTAGGGTGGTACTGAAAAATAAAAAAGCGCACCGCATAATAAAATCACCCAAGACAACACACAGGAGATCATCATATCTCAACGAAATATTAGCTTACACAGAACGATTTTAAGCCGATTTAATCTTCGGCTAAGGTGTTTGTCTGAAAATAACCTTGATATCTGCGAACAACCCCAAATTCATAAAAATAAGTCTGAATTGAAGTTATTTTCAATCAGACACGGATTAATCCAATCTTCAATAAAAAATATCTGATGATTACTCACTTAATCTCGTGAATAACCATACCCGACAAAAGTTTCGGCTCAAACCAAGTCGACTTGGGCGGCATAATCAACTCAGCGTCGGCAACATCAATAACCTGACGGGCTGTAACCGGCTGCATAATAAATGCCGCCGAAAACTCACCCGCATCCACTTCTTTGACAATATCTGCAAGCGGAGCAATTCCGCCGACAAAAGAAATTCTCGGATCTCCTCTCGGGTCAACTATCGCAAGCATATCATCCAGAACAAGATTCTGCAAAACTGAAACATCAAGCCGTTCAATAGCATCGGCTGACGGGTCAACAGGTCTTGTAAGTTCATACCACTGGCTCTCAAGGTAGAGATGAATCACATGGAAATCTTCGGACTTCTCAATTGCCGGAACAAAATTCTTCTTTGTATCGACTTTTTTAATCGGCGTAATCTTAAATCTCAATGAAAGGTCTGAAAGGAACTGGTCGGCGTTAAGCCCCGCAAGGTCTCGAACAAGTCTGTGGTATCCGTATATTTTTACCGAATCGTGCGCAAACAAAACCGCCATAAACTTTTCCGCATCGGGTGTAAGTCTGTTTTCTGCAAGTCTGCGGTCGTAAACATTCGCAGAAGACTTCGCTCTGTGATGACCATCTGCTATGTAGAGATTTGGAATCTCCGCAAACATCTTCGTAATTTTTTCAATATCTGATGCATCGGTCACGCGAAATATCTTGTGAACGTTTCCGCTTTTTGAAACATAAACTCCGTCCGGGTTTTTTGAATCCGCTATGGCACACAAAGTTTTGTGCACAGAATTTTCATCCATATAAAGAAGGAAAACCTGACCTGTGTGTGCGGAGACAGAATCAATATGGCGCGTTCTGTCCTCTTCCTTATCGTATCTTGTCAGCTCGTGCTTTTTGATGATGTTCTTTTTGTATTCATCGACACTGACGCATGAAATCAGTCCTGTGTAGTCAGCGCCCGCAAGAGTGATTCTGTAAATGTAGTATGAGTCGCTGTTGTCTTCTTTGAAAAGCCCGTCGGCTTTCATTTTATCAAACATCTCAGCGGCACGTTCGTAAATTTTGTCGTCGTGAGGGTCTAAGTCCGGCAGTTCTGCGTCGGGTCTGATTACGCGCAGGAGTGATTTGTCGTTTGATTTTATTTCTTCTGCGGCTTCTTCCGCTGAAATCACGTCGTATGGAACAGACGGGACGAATTTATAGGATTCTTCTGTAGGTCTCAAACCTTTGAAAGGATATATCGTAACCATTGTAATATATTTGTTTGCGTCCAATAGTAGAAATAAGATGGTAGTTATCAACTCCGAAGGGTCAACACGTGCGGGCTGCACAATACGCAGAGCAACGCTTGATGATATTCCCGATATTTACAGAATTGAGCTTATGTGTTTTGATGACCCGTGGGACTATAAGTCTATGATTGAGATGATGACGGTTTTTCTGACTTCGTTTTATGTCGCGGAAGCGGAAGGACGCGTTGTAGGTTTTTCTGCGGGGGCTGTTGAGGATACGGGCGAGGAAAAATACGGACATGTTTGTAATCTGGGGGTGTCGCCTGATATGAGGAGGTTTGGAATAGGTCGGCTTCTGCTTCGCAAACTTGAGCGTGATTTTTTTATGGACGGGTGCACTGCGTGCAGTCTTGAGGTGAGGAAAAGTAACGCCAATGCACGCGATTTTTATACGCGTGTGGGATATGAGGATGTTATTACATTCGCTGAATATTATAAGGACGGTGAGGATGCTGTTGTTATGATGAGGTGGTTTTAGATTTTTTCGATTATGTCTTCTGCGGGGTCATATCCCATTTTGCAGGCGAGGACTGAGTATAAGTCTGCTTTTTCGGGATTTTTTTCAAGCCCGCCAATGCTGTGTTTGTAGCATTCGCCGAGTTTGTAGGTTGCTTTTGCGTGGTTCTGTTCTTTGAGTTCTTCAAGTATTTTTACAGCACGAACTTCGTCTTTTTCTGTGCCAAACCCATTGAGACAGCAGACAGCTATGCAGAATTTTGATTCTTTGTGTCCGGCTTCAACCGCTTTTGTCCATGCGAGGTAGGCTTTTTTGTTGTTTTTTTCTCCGGCAAGTCCGTGATAGTGACATAGCCCGATTTTATACATAGCATACGGGTTTCCGTATTTTGCGGATTTGAGCCAGTAGGTTTTTGCGTTTTTGTAGTCTTTTTCTAAACGGTATTTTTCTGCTTTTTTGTATAAAGCTATGGCTTCTTCTTTTGTTCCGCCGAAGATTACTGTTTCAAGTTTTTGAACCGCACGCATCTATGTTAGTTTTGTTTGCTTTGTGCGGTAATGTTTGTTTTTGTTTGGCGCAGGGCAGGGTTTGTTCAATGATGGATTCAGTTGTATATCTTCTTTATTTTGAGAATGTTGTATGCTCTTCTTGGGCTTTTTAGGAGATAAAAAACTGCGAACACAAATCAGAGATCCACAAATATTTCACTTGCTCAGCTAAGTTCAGTACTTCGCTAATTTTTTTAGACTAAGTTTTGTAC
>JAUNXW010000221.1 GCA_030539595.1 Methanocorpusculum sp.
CTTTCCTCGGATGAAATCAGAGAAAAACTCGAAAACATTTACAAAATTACCTGCACCGGACATATAAAAGACAGAGCCCCGCACGATTTATCGGGCGGACAAAAACAGCGCACAGCTCTTGCGGCGGCTCTTGCAAGGGAAACTCCTCTTATAGTTCTGGACGAAGCAGCCTCAGAACTCGATAAAAAAGCAAGACGTCAGGTATACATGCTTTTAAAGAACCTCACGAACAAAGGATGTTCGGTCGTTCTAATTGAGCACATGACAGATGAAACTCTGGGCTTTGCCACGAGAATGATAAAAACCGATGCGGGTAAAATCGTTTATGACGGAGAGCCTCAGGCTGAAAATTATTCGTTCCCAGCCTTAGAAAAAACTCCGGCGTCTAAAGAGGTCGTTATCAAAGCCAAACACCTCACTCACAAATTCGGTGAGGTCTGCGCACTCGATGATGTCTCCGCGGAATTTTATAAAGGAGAGATAGCGGCAATTCTGGGTGAGAACGGTTCGGGCAAGACTACGCTTGTTAAACACTTAAACGGTCTTTTGAAGCCTGATTCAGGGAACATAGAAATCAACGGACTTGACACCTCAGCAATGTCAATTGCGGGAATCGCAAAATCCGTCGGGCTTGTTTTTCAGAATCCCGATACAATGCTTTTTGAAAACACCTGCGAGAAGGAGGTAGCCTTCGGAATTAAAAATCTCGGGGCAAAAGGAACACCAAAAGAAGCGCTTGATGAAATCGGGCTCGGTTCAAAATTAAAAACCAACCCGCGTCATTTAAGCCGCGGAGAAAGACAGAAACTCGCTTTAGCCTGCGTTATGGCTGCGGGGCAGGAGATTGTTATTATGGATGAGCCTACTACGGGGCTTGATGCGAAAGAATCTTTTGAGATTATGGCTGTGCTTACTAAAATGAGAAATGCAGGCAAGACGATTATTATGGTTACGCATAACCCCGCTCTTGCGGAAAATTACGCAGACCGCGTTATTTCTATGAACGCGGGACGCATCGGAGGAATCTGAAATGAGCGACATTTTACAGTATATCGCAAAGGAGGGATTCTTCCACAGACTTTCACCGATTACAAAGATTGTGTTTGCCGTTTTGATGATGTTTGCGGCGATATTTACTTCGGATTTGTATCTGCTCGCGGGACTGATAGCTGTTGTGCTGATTTTTTCAGCCGTCGGCGGTCTGTTTAAGGTTTTGATGAAACAAGTTCCGCTTCTTCTGATTCTTGCTGCAGCTCTGCTCGTTTTGACTGTGCTGACGATGGCGTCAGGTGATGTTTTGTTTACGATTCTGCCAAACGGAGCGTTTCCTGTAACGACGGGTGCGATTCTTTTCGCAGTTGAGATGGCGCTGAGGTTTTCGGTTCTGATTTTTTCGTTCCAGCTTCTTGTGATTTCAACGCAGCCGAGGGATTTGGTTAATGCTTTGTATGCTTTGCGTGTTCCGAGAGATTATGCGTTGATGTTTCTTATTGCGGTGAGGTTTATTCCGACTTTGCAAAGGGAGGGCGTGAGAATTAATGAGGCGCAGCTTTC
Source organism: Methanocorpusculum sp. (assembly GCA_030539595.1). Classification (GTDB taxonomy): domain Archaea; phylum Halobacteriota; class Methanomicrobia; order Methanomicrobiales; family Methanocorpusculaceae; genus Methanocorpusculum. The sequence continues at coordinate 1,555 of JAUNXW010000221.1, forward strand.
AAGGGGTTATTATCCGGGCGGGGGAGTTATTGGGAAAGTTAAGCAGTTAGGTCCTGTGGTGCTTCCTTTGATGCTTAATTCGCTTTCAAAGGCGGATACTCTTGGGCTTACTATTGATATGAGAGGTTACAGATTTGCATCAATGCACAGAAGAAAGATTCCTTTCCGCGCAAGAGATTTCTGTGTTGTGTTTATCGCGGCGGCGGTGTTTTTGGGAGTTGCCGCAATGAAATTTTTGCTCTGAGGAGTTTTAAATTTCTTTTTTTTGTCGGGCGATTGGTTAAGGTTTATATATTTCTTAGTTTTCGGCTCTCCGAAAAATCAGGGATTTGAAGCGTTTTGCGGGCTTCATTTTCGTTCTCACTGAGTGCAAGTCATATGTCATATTGATGGATTGTTTTTGTTTTAAG
>JAUNXW010000222.1 GCA_030539595.1 Methanocorpusculum sp.
GCTCCTGCCTTAACCGCTCCGCTAATCAAGTACTTCACTAATTTTTATTGATTAATTTTATTTCGATTAACTTGGGGCTTCGCTCCGATAATCTCTCCGCTCAGCGTTGATAAACGAAGCGAAGCCCAAAGAAATTTAATCAATAAAAATTAGTGAAGTACCGGATTAGCGGAAGAGCGAAGGTCAAGGAAGCTTTAGCGACTGAGACACGATCAAACTGAATGTTTGCGAAGGAGAATGGCGGTTTCTTTTTCTCATCAATCAGAAGTAGAGCAAAAACTATGTCGATTAAAAACATGAACTAAATCTTTTCGATGCAATACATGTACCCGGCACTAAATATTTAATAGGACTGACTTTTCACGATTAAACAGCTTCACCTGAACACAGGCATCTTCTGATAGAGTTTCACAATTGTTCCGACAAGAACCGCTGCAATAACAGAACCCTCGCGAACTCCGTAAAGCCCTCCAAGCAGGGCAAACGAAACTATAACAGACATCACAACAAGAGTTACATCAAAACAAATCTTCACGTTTCCAAATTTTTTGTGAGCCTCTTGCGAAATTACTCTGATTAAGGCGTCCCCTGCCATCATTAAAACGTCAGCCTTAATCAGAATCGTAATCCCAAGAGCAAGAACCGCACAGCTTAGAATCATCACAAAGAACTGAACCGGATAAAAATCAGGAGCAAGCGGTGTCAGAAGAAACATCGTGAAGTCAATGAAGACGCTGAACACGAAAATCATAGGTATCTGCAGAAGCTGAAACGGTCTGAACCTTTTGCGAAGAATTGCTATCTGGGCAAGGACGAAACAGATATTCATAATAAATGTGAATCCTCCGATTGACAAAGGAAGTGCAAGGCTCAGGACATTGGGCAGACAGGAGATAGGAGACGTTCCCAAGTCTGCTTTGACGGAAAGCGAAACACCGACAGCCATAATAAAAATTCCTGCAATACACAAGGCTGTCTGCTTTAGACTTAGTTTCGGCATTTGAAAAAAAGTGGTTTATCTCTTTGATTTTGAACAGCCGCCGCAGACACGACAGACTTCTTCGCACGGCGTGAACTCTTTTCCTTTTTCACAGAATGGGGGAATATCGGCTGCGTCTCTTTTGTAGTAGATGTGCGGAACAAGCGAGATGTGTGCATATTTTCCAACCTTGACACCGATTTCGTTTGCGATGTGTTCCTGAAGTTTTACAAGGGCATACATATTTGAGCCTGATGCGGAAAGCATGTCGTTGCTTCTGAACACGACTTTCATGTCGAGTTTGCCGTCTCTTATAACGCACTGAATCAGTTGAAGACAGGGGCAGTCTGCAAGTTTTTCGTCAACAGGCGGACACCAAGTTATAGCAACGGCTCTTCTTGAGACGGGACTTGCTTTTAGTTTTTCGATGATGTATTTTATCTGGTCTTGGTGAATTTCAACGCCTTCTTCTTTGAGACCGCAGCCCCAATCGAAAAGTCTGCCGTGATAGTCGTATTCAAATACTGCGTCTGAACCGTAAATCAGGTTTTTGGCGTATTCTGCGAGGAAGGATTCTTTGAATCTTGAGCGCTCGGAAACCATTGGAGATTCAAGCGGGGTGTCAACCGATAGGCAGATTTCATCGGTTTCAACTGTTTCTTCTCCGTTTTCGGTTGTTACGTGATATCCTTTTTCGAGTATGTATTTTATAATTAGCTCGTGTGCTCTGGCAAGAGTAGGTGCACGAATAAGTTTCATATAATAAGAGTTGGCGCTTCAATATGAAATAACTGACTAAGTGTTTTTTGAAGTAACAAAACCCGGACTGCAAAAAAAGTTTAATAAAATTATTTTCTTCTCAGAGCAATTACAACGCCGAGAACTTCTAAATCAATGCCGGCTCTTCTTTTTATTAATGGTTAAAAATCAGCATGACATCAATTTGACTTCAGCAGTACTT
>JAUNXW010000078.1 GCA_030539595.1 Methanocorpusculum sp.
CGCGAGAATTCGCCTTTTCCGCTGGCGGGGTAGCCGACTATGCCGATGACGTTCATTTGAAGCGGGTGAGGATGGTTTTTGCTTCGGCGGCGGTGCGGATGCATTCCATGAGGGTAAGGCAGCGCGCGGGGTCGGGTTCTCCTTTTGCGCGGGCGGAGAAGGAGAGGATGAGGGCGTCCATTTCTTCGGTCAGGGAGTTGGCCGGCCGGATATCGTCCTGTGCGTATTTGGGGACAAGTACCCGGAGGTTTTCCGGTACGGATGCGGGGAGATGCGGCGCCGTTTCGGGCTGATCTTTTTTGGTTTCTTCGCAGACGACGCATTTTTTGACGCCTTTGATGTTGAAGAGCGGCGCGCCGCAGACGGGGCAGAGCTCAGAGAGCATTTTTCCGCCGGTGAGGAGGTGCTGTGCCATTATGTCATCGGGATTTTGTGTCATGGTTCTTCCGTTGATGTGTGTATTTGTTGGATGTGAGAGTATATAATTTTGGGAGAGTTGAGGGGAGTCTTTATTGCACCTGAAGTTTAACATGTGTAATACCATTGTGGGGAGAGGATGCGTATGGCAAATCCGGAAGATATGATTAAGCAGTGTGTTATGATGCTGCAGATGATGAATGAAGATACGACGATTCCGCGGAATGTCCGCCGGACGGCAGAGGAGACTCTGAAAATTTTAACTGATGAGAAGAAAACGCTGAGTCTTCGTGCGGCGTCGGCTTTGTCGAAGATTGATGAAGTCAGCAGTGATTCAAACATGCCGATGCATGCGCGGACGAAGGTGTGGGAAATTGCGTCCACTCTGGAAGCAATCCCGCTCGATTAACTTTTTTTAAGATGTATTTTTTCGTTGCGTATTCGGGATGACGGTTTTCCGGGAGACGTGGCGCACGCTCGGCGGCCTTTGCTTGAGGCAGCACGAAAAAGGACGGGAGAACAGGCATGGTTTATTTTTCAAGACTACCAATTTTATCACAGTATACTAAAAGGATATATACAATTCTCTCTAATTTAGCTATATGAATAAGATTGCTCTTCTCTTCGTTGGCGCTCTGGTTCTGGCATTCGCGGTTGTGGCCGCCGGGTGCGTTACCCCGCCAACGCCGTCTGGAAATCAGACCCAAACACCCGCGCCGGCAGATGGTTCACCCGTGCTGACGGTAGCAGTTGCAAAAGATGCGTCGGATGTTTTCACCGGCGATAAGATTCAGTTTGTGCTTCCGTCAAACCCGACAACCGGCTATGAATGGAATGTAACCGCTTCCGCAGGGCTGACGGTTGTGTCTGATTTTATCGCTCCGGCTGAGCTGATGCCGGGAGCAGGCGGCCAGCAGGTGTATACGGTTTCATCCGCGAAGGCAGGAACATATACGTTTACGGCAGTCTACAAGCGTTCGTGGGAGACGAGCGGTTCTGATCTGACGTTTACGCAGACGATTGTTGTTCACGACGCAGACGGCCATACTGCCGCAGAGAGTCCGGTTCTGAAACTTACCTTCGACGGAAATATGAACCCGAAAGCGGGTGAGGCTGTCCGTGTGACGGTTGCGGGAAATCCGACGACCGGCTATGAGTGGAATACCACCACGCAGTCAACAGTTAAGATTCTGAGTTCGGATTACCTTGTTGATGCACATGAAGAAGGTATGGTCGGCGTCGGCGGAACATACATCTGGAATGTGACGGCAGAGAAAGCCGGAACATATGTGTTCGCGGCAGACTACAAGAGACCATGGATGACAGAGGATGCGCCGGCAAATGCGTTCCTCTTTAATCTCAGCTTCATCTAATCTTTTTTTATCCGGCTGATTTTTTGGTATCATTTTTCATCAGATAAAAACATCAAAATAAGCGACGCCCAAGCCGGAATTCGAATCCGAGTCGCAGCCGTGACAGGGCTGCATGATAGGCCACTACACTACTTGGGCAAGATAAACACGCCGTCATTCCCCCGCACAAAAAATCCAGAAAAGGAAGCGCCCAAGCCGGAATTCGAATCCGAGTCGCAGCCGTGACAGGGCTGCATGATAGGCCACTACACTACTTGGGCATTTTTTATGCGTCATTAAAATGGTCCCGACTCCCGGAATCGAACCGGGGACATCGCGGTAGCCGCGCAGTATGCCCGCAGGCATTAATCTTACTACAGCCGCGCACTCTACCACCTGAGTTAAGTCGGGTTTGACTGCTCTAATTAGAAGGACTTATAATAATATAAACGTGACGGTTTACACAGCACCTGCGTGACTTTTGAAATAATCTCCTAACGAAGATATTATCAAAGTTTACGGTCAGATAATCGACAAATAAAAAAAATTAGTTATAGAAAGACTCGTCATCGGACGCAGCCTTAGGAGCTCTGCGCTCAAAACTTCTTCCGCCGTTACGGTCTCCGCCTCTTCTGTCGCCGTAACTTCTTCGTCTGTCTCCGCCGTAACTGCCTCTGCGGTCACTGTTTCTATCGCCGCCGTCGCGATCTCCGCCCCTTCTGTCACCGCTGCGGTAATTGTTTCCTCCGCGGTTTCCGTAAGAGCCTCTGTTGTTGGAATATGATCTTCTCTGACGTCCGCCGTCATCTTCTGAGTTTTCGGCTCTGGGGGTTGCCACAGAAATCTCAACCTCGTTTCCGCGAATGGTCTTTGAACCCATAATCTCGGCAACTGTATTTGCATATTCAAGAGGAACTTCAACAAACGAGTAGTTGCCGTATAAATCAATTCTGCCTATTACCGAGCCGGGAATATTACATTCGCCTGCGAATGCTCCGACAATATCTTTCGGTCTTATCTGCTGATTCTTTCCGACGGAAATCTTAAATCTGACCATTCCATCTTCTGCGCCGCTGTTTTCATAGGTTGCGGGGTCTATAGGTTCTTTTAAGTCAGAGGACTTTGCATCAGCTTCGGGTGCGGCGTTTTGAACTTTGCCTTTTCCAAGATGCATCTTAAGAAGTGCTGCCGCGACTTCAATACTTGTGACTTCTTCTTCCGAGTCGGTCTCAAGAAGTTTTTCAACCATCGGCAGATAAAGCTCAAGATCGCCCTCTTCAATAACTTCCCTTACTTTGTCAAGGAAAGTCTGCATTTTAACTTCTGCGACATCATCAAGTGTCGGCAGAGGCGTCTTCGCGATTTTTATTTTTGCGTAGCGCTGAATATCTCTCAGTTTGTAAATCTCGCGCGGAGCAACAAATGTAACGGATTTTCCGGCTCTGCCTGCTCTTCCGGTTCTGCCGATTCTGTGAACATAGTATTCCACATCCTGCGGAACATCGTAGTTGAATACAATATCAACATCGTCAACGTCAATTCCTCGTGCGGCAACGTCTGTCGCTATAAGCACATCAATTGCGCCCGAGCGGAAGCGTGCCATAACTCTGTCGCGCTGCATCTGCTTCATGTCGCCGTGAAGGGCTTCAACAAAGTATCCGCGCGCCTGAAGTCTGCTCATTAAGTCATCAACAGTTTTTTTGGTGTTGCAGAAAACAAGAGCGAGCTCAGGATTGTTCATATCAATCGTGCGGCAGAGTGCCTCAAGCTTGTCTCTTTCACGAACTTCAATGTATGTCTGCTCTATCTGCGGAACAGTTAACTCGCGTCTTGTAATCTTTAAAAACTCCGGCTCGTGCTGGAATTTCTTTGTGATTTCAAGAATCGGTGCGGGCATTGTTGCCGAGAACAGAATTGTCTGGCGGTCTTCGGGTGTGTGCTTGAAGATTTCTTCAATGTCTTCCCTGAATCCCATATCGAGCATCTGGTCAGCTTCGTCTAAAACGAACATCTTAACCGATTTAAGTTTCAGTGTTCCCCGGCTGATGTGATCGATTACTCTTCCGGGTGTTCCTATAACAACCTGAACAGAACCGCGAAGCGCGCGAAGCTGACGATCAATCGGCTGTCCGCCGTAAATCGGTACAACACTTAAGCCCTTCTTGTATTTCATCAGACGCGAAAATTCTTCGGCTGTCTGAATTGCAAGTTCCCTTGTAGGGGACAATACAATTGCCTGAACTTCCTTATTTTCAGGGTCTAATTTCTCAATAATCGGTATCCCAAACGCCGCAGTTTTACCCGTCCCCGTCTGAGCCTGCCCAGTTACATCTTTCCCATCAAGAATCTGCGGTATAGCCATCAATTGAATTGGTGTCGGCTCCTCAAATCCCATGTCGCCAATCGCCTTAAGTAAGTCTTCGGAGATTGCGAACTCCTCGAATGTTTTAGTTTCTTCCTCCATTCTGCTTATATTATGTGTTCTCTGAGATTATAGTATGAACGGGTCAGCAGATTATATCCAGCCGTGTTCTTTCCAATAAATTTTGTCGGGATTTGTCTCGATATGTTTTTTAATGAGCCCTTTGAAGATGAATCTTAAGAATCGATGTTCTATGCACGCGCGGATTTTGTATCTGTTTTCTGTCAGTTTGTAAAACTTCCGCGCATTCTTGCTAATCTGTTTTTCTGCTTTCACGCGCTTACTATCTTCCATCTCGCTCCAATTGCCCGCCCACAAATTTATTCTTACGGAAACTATTCGTTTAATCCCCCAGAATAGTAGATTTCTTTTGATTGTGCTTACCGCTCTTTTTGTTCCCGCGCCTGCGGCAGTCGATACAATTATCGCTGTTTTGTCAAACATCTCGGGATTGGGTCTGTGATTTATGTAAGTACATGCGAAGTGGTCTAAGAATACTTTGACTGAACCGCTTTCCGAAAGAGCATACGATGGAGAAGTAAAAATTATCCCGTCGGCTTTTTTCAGTTTCTCAAGTATCGGGTGAGTGTATTGTTTATCGGGGCAGATTTCGCCCGCATACTTTCCGCGTGCAAGGCAGGAAAAGCATCCTTTGCAGAAGACAGGCAAATCTTTTGGCAGATATATATCCTCAAATTCGGCATTGCCGCATTCAGACATCGTCTTTTTGATGAGTTCTATTGTATAATCGCTATTTCCTTTGCGAGGACTTCCGTGGACTGCGCAGATTAACATACTTATTAGTTGTATGAGCAAGCCTTTATTTTTGTCAAGTGTTTGTCGCGCGGATATTCAAACCAACAACTATTATCTGTCTGTCAATCGAATATCTGAGTAACATTATCCTAAGGGGATGAGTTATTTGGTAAGTGTAAATGAACTTGGATTAGACCTCTTCGATGAACTCGTAGAGAATGCCGATTTGTTTAATGTCGCATATCACGAACTTGACAACGGCGCAAGAATTGTAGACTGCGGTGTCAGCGTACCTGGAGGCTACGGAGCAGGAGACTACTTCACACGTATCTGCATGGGCGGTCTCGGAGATATTTCCTTCCGTCAGGGTATGGTCGGAAAGTTCCCGATGACTTTCATTGATGTTAACACCGATTTCCCGGCAATCTCATGTCTCGGTTCGCAGAAAGCCGGGTGGAGTGTTAAATACGACAACTTCAATGCAATGGGTTCCGGTCCTGCACGCGCACTTTCTCTTCAGCCGAAACACACATACGAAGTTATCGGATACGAAGACGAGTCTGAATATGCAGTTATCTGCCTTGAAGCCGACAGACTTCCGTCGGGAGCTGTTATGGAAAAGATTGCCGAGAAGTGCAAGGTTGATGTCGCAAATGTATGCGCTTTAGTCGCACCGACTTCTTCACTTGTCGGTTCGATTCAGGTTGCGGGACGCTGTGTTGAGACAGCAGTCTACAAACTGAATGAACTCGGTTTCGACACAAGAAAGATTATCGCAGCATCAGGTACAGCACCTGTTCCGCCGGTAAGAGGCCCGAAACTCGCAATGGGTGTCACAAACGACGCAACAATCTATCACGGTCAGATTTATCTGACTATGAACGCGCCTGAAATTGTTGATTACCTCGAAAAGATTCCAAGCTGCGCGTCCAATGGATACGGTAAGCCGTTCAACGAGATTTTCAAGGAAGCAGGCTATGACTTCTTCAAGATTGATAAGAGCCTCTTCTCACCGGCAGAGGTTATTATCAACGAAGTTTCGTCTGGTAAAGTCTATCAGGTCGGTAAAGTCGACGCTGATGTAACCTTAAAGTCATTCGGTCTCGCATAAAAATAGCTGAGTTATATCTCACTATTTTTTCGCAGGATTAATTAGGTAATAGAGATTATTTAATAAGGCACACAAGGACTCGTGGTCTAGGTGGTTATGACACCGCATCGCAAGTTCTGATGAACTTGCTCAACTGAGAGCAACTTCGTTGCTCCGTCCTTACATGGCGGAAGAAATTTTACAGCAAAACAACAAATAAATTACATACAATCTTGGACTCGTGGTCTAGGTGGTTATGACGTCGCCCTTACATGGCGGAGGTCAGGGGTTCGAATCCCTTCGGGTCCACTTTTCTTTTATGATTTTTTTAGAATTTCTGTGGTTGGTCAGTTTTTTTTCAAAATTTATCCACGCTGTACTTTATTTCCCAGTCAAGATATTCTATCTCAACACTGCGCGGATTTTCTATAATCAAATCTTTGCCGTCAGCATAAAGCGCAAGTCCTGTGAACTCATCCGACGAACAAAGTAAATGCTGTTCGGGATGAGTACCGCGCTTAATATCACAGCGCATCTCTATTTTTTCATTGGCTGATACTACGTATGAAAGTCTGCGCCCCGCAGGGTGCGACTTTGAAAGCGCTATTACAGGTGTGTGGTAAGTTTTTACCATCTCAAGAAGATAAAGAGCGGGTAAAATCTCACCGCCTTCGGGGGCAGAGACAATAATTAAATCTCCGATGGATACACCCTGCACAATCTCTTCATCTTCTGTTTCAATAAGAAGAGGGAATTTGTCAAGAACTTTTGACACTAGCAAAAAAGAGGAGCGCCCTCTGATAATAATCGGACAGTCCCTTCTGAAAGGGACTTTGAGAACGTTTTCCATTTATAATTCGGTAACGTCCTCAGACTGACATGTGGGGCACATCGGATGCTTACCGATTCCCGTAAATGTCGCTCCGCATTCACTGCACTTGTATTTTTTTCCTCTGCCTTTCAATGGGTCGTTTAAATCGACCTCAACAGGTCCTCCGGCTGAACACATAAATTACAATTCGCGTCAATAGGCAATATTAGTTTTGGTCTGATTAATTCGGATTGAAGTTGTTTAAATTTGATTTTGTGCCTCGCTCCACTAATCCAGTACTTCACTAAGTTTTATTGATTAGTTTTATTTCGACTAACTTGGAGCTTCGCTACGTTTATCCAGTACTTCGCTATTTTTTATTGATTTGTTTTATCTCGACTAACTTTGGGCTTCGCTTCGCAAGTTTTCAACTTGCTCGGCTGAGGACGCTAAAGCGTCCCGCCTACGATAATCTCTCCGCTCAGCGTTGATAGGAATTTATGAGGTTAAGAAAGAACCGC
>JAUNXW010000079.1 GCA_030539595.1 Methanocorpusculum sp.
CGTATCCGTATGAGCGATTATTTCTGTGTCGTCCTTAATTATTTTTACGAGTTCGCAAAGTCCGCCCGTGTGGTCATCGTGCCCGTGAGAAAATACAACCTTTGTCAATTCAGAAAGGTCGATACCAATCTTTTCCGCGTTTGATTTGAATAGGTCTGAGTATCCGCAGTCAAACAGAATTTTATCACCATCGTCTTCTATGTAAAAAGATAAGCCGGGTTCTCCGTAAAAATATTTGTAGATGAATGTATAGTTATCTACAATAACAGTCAGCTGCATTAAATTCTATTTAGCACGACAGACGATTAGTCTGTCGAATAAAAAAAAGTTTACTGGGTTGCCCAAGCGCCGTGTTTGTTGCAGTACTCGCTTGCTTTTTTTGCTTCCGCGTTTGTCTTAACAACAAGTTCCGGTGCTTCTCCGGGTTTGAGATTCTTCTGGTATTTTACACCGTCGACTGTCTCAAAGATAATCCACTGAATATAGTGGTCGGGATCCATCGGGTGTGTGACCGAACCGACTTTAATCTTGTAGCCTCCGTCGATTTTTTCAATTACCGGGACGTGCTTTTCTTTTGCCGCATCGGTTGTGTTTGGAACAATCTTATCCATCTTCTCACCGCAGCAGACAAGTTCGCCTGCGCCCGCGTTGAGAACGGATACAATGTTTCCGCAGATACTGCACTTATAGATTTCTCCTTCTTTTGTCATGGTTTAGTAGTTGTATTTTTTAAAATATATACCTAAGTGTCAGGGAACAAAAAAAATTAAAATGTCTGAATAGGTATCATCGTAATAATAATAACCGCGGAATTATACACATGCTCAACAGAGCAGAGATACATAACAGTCTTGCCAGTTACCTCATCATAATAAGCATAATACATATTTCCCGCGCCCAGATTTTCAAGGCTGATAACATTTCTCGAAACAGAAATTCCAAGAGAATCAGTTATTTTAAAAGAATCAGTTCCGACAAGTTCCGGGTGAAGAGAGTTTGCAAGAATAACTCCGTCCGGAGACATCACAACCCCTTCAACACCTTTTGGATAACCAATCTCATTATTTGTAACCGCCTTATACATCTTACTCTCGCCGTATTTCATAATGTAGAGAAGACTGTCTTTTCCTGCCTTATTCACAACATACACCTTTGAAATATTAATCTCCTCAACATCATCGGAAAGAGGAATATAAGTTCTGATGTATGTATTCGAATCAATATTCAGAATATAAACAAGCGCCGGAACAGCCTTATACAAAGCGTGCTCAGCAGACGACTTAATCATAGACGTGAGATAACCTCCGCCGAGATTGGAAGTAATTCCCTCAAGTTTTGTAACCGGCACATAATACGCATCAAATTCTGCATTAAGGTCTCTGTTGATAAATTCCTTGTTTGTGGATGCGGTAACAACTCCGTCTGTAATTACATAAAGCGGATACTCACTGTCTTTCAGATTATTTGCATAATCGGCAAGTTCAGTTTTGGTATGTGTCTGCGCAAATGTATAAACCGACCTGAGAAACTCTGTCATACCTTCTTTGGAGACATTTGTGCTGTAAATAACAGAGTGCGGGTCATATCCGTCATAATCGCGGACGTTCAGGGATACAATCATATCTTCTCCGAAGAGGTTCACAGTATTGTAAACGGCAGAAACAGGCTCTCCAATTTTATTTATGTATGAATACGAGCCTGAGTTTTCGCTGACATCCGATGATTTGTAAGTTACTTCTTTTCCAAGCAGTTTAGTTGACGGATGATAGTATCTCACACCATCCTTTGAATCTATCGTCAGATAATAACCTTCGGCATCTTTATGCTGACTGATAATTCTGCTTGGGACTGAATAAGATTCAAACGAATAGTAAAGACCGCCGATAACATTTCCGTTTTTATCGCAGACGGGTGTGCCTAAAATAATTACTTTGCCAAGATTTTTGGCATCATAGATTGTCAGAAATTTAACCGTATCTTTTTTGGTCAGCGGAAATTTTGAGAAGTCGAATGAATATGTGTAGAAATTCGGATACCCATAAATTTCATCGGTTTCGTAATCATAGTACACAACCGAAACATCGTCCGGAGATTCGGCATACAATCTTGTGATTTCTGTCTTAAACTCGTATCCTAATTTTTTAAGATGACCAAGTACAGCCGCCTTCTTCAAAATATCTGCGGAAAGCGTGTCCGACTCTGTTTTGAGGTCATCTGTTATGCTGTTTAAAATCTCAGACATGTCAGAATTGGTTTCTGGATAAACCGTACTGTCAACACAGCCCGCGGAACATATGCACAATCCAATTATAATGAAAGCCGCAATCGCGGTGATTATTTTCATATGTGTACCCTCCTCATATTGTATTTATCTTTAAGAACGTCGTCCTGATTGGACGAAAATAACTCGTCAATACCTTTGTTGAGCATTTCGATTAAATAGACGTCACCGTTTTTGACAGCCGCAGCCGCATCTCCTTTGCCAATTTCAAGAATAATATTGTATGTGCCGTCAATGATTTCATCGTTAACAAAAACACGCGGCAGAGCAATCGCATCAACCTCTTTGGAGTGGATACCCGATTTCATATCGTCCAGATTATCATAGTAAACAAGCCCGCCCGATAAAATCATATCGTCGTAGTTATCAAAAAAGTATCTCCCAATCCATTTTGAGTTGGATGAGCCGGTCATTAAACCTGTTCTTACTTCGCCGGCTTCATATTCTTTTTCAGTGACTCCGCTGCCGGACAAAGATACAACAACGTTAGCCGAGTGATAATACGGGTTTGTAAATGTTACTGCGTTCATTCTACTGTCTGAAATCGGCAGATAGCAGTACCACGCATCAATAATTCCATTGTTGATGGCGTTTTCGTATTCAGAAAATCTCAGAGAGACAAACTCAACATCAAAGCCCTGATTTTCGGCAATCCATTTTATTGAATCCACATCGTATCCTACAAGTTCGGCGTTTTCGTCCAAGTATGCAAACGGAGAGAAATTTATGTCAACTCCTATTTTGTAAGTATCTTTTTTGGCGGCAATATTATATTTGCCGAGTAGTTTGTTCCAGTCTCCGGAAGCCTTGAGATTTGCAACCCCTGCATTTATTTTTTCAAGAAGTTCAGATTCATTTTTGCTTACACCGTAAGCGGTGTATGTTGTTTCTTTGGTTGCGCCGACCGACTGAAGAGTTGGGTATTGTTCAAGAAGACCCGAGACAACATTTGTTGAGATGATTGTTGCATCGGCTGTTGTGGTTGTTACGTCTTTGAGCACTCCGTACACAGAAAATCCCTGAATTATTCTGCCGTCACCGATGCGTTTATCAAATTCTTCCTGTCCTATTTTATTTTTTATCCAGAGTTCCTGAGCGCTTCCCATCTGGACTGCAAGAATCACACTGCCCGAGATTACATCTTCAAGAGTTACATCCGAACCTTTCTTCGCTATTATCTGAAAGTCGGATGTGAGATAAGGATTTGAGAAGTCTATGGTTTGTTTTCGTTCTTCGATTACAGTCATGGCAGACATCAAATCAATTTCACCGCTCTCAACAGCTTCTTTGTATCCTGAGACAAACATCGGCACGAACTCAAATTTAATATTCTGGTCTTGTGCTATCCAGTTGAGGATGTCAATGTCGAGACCGGTAAATTCCTGTGTCTCATGATTCTGTTCAGAGAGAGGATAATATGCCGGGCTGACGCCCGCTGTGTATATTTCCGCTTCCTGAATACATCCTGAAGATGCTGTAACTCCGATAAGGATTATCAGGATGGACAGGGTTATGAATATTTTTTCGTGCGCCATGTTATCTGATTATAAATCATTTATAATCTGTCCCACTTGTATTTATATTGCTCAGACTTGAGATGCTGAATCAAAAACGAGTTGATGAATCGGATGACACATTACAACGTGACATCGAATAAGCCGAATTCTGCCTTTTTTACAGCGCCGCAAACTCACCCTTTAAAATTATAAAAATAATTCTCAAGCTTTTCCTCTTTTGCAACGAACTCACGTTCCTTTCTGCTCAGAACCAAATCTCTTTCCCGGCTCTGAACCGCAGGACAAAATCTGCACAAAGCATCGTCAACCTCGTTCCACACAGCCCTCACCGGACAATAATAAACTCCGTCAAAAATCTCAACCCTGTAGCCACCGGGAAAAATCATACCTACAGGATGCACCGGCTCTTCAAGAATATAAACGGTAAATGCCGCAATTAAAAGTTTCAGAGAACGAAGACGCGAACTCTCATCACCCGCAGAAGTAACGGACACTGCATATTTAACAAACTTCTTCCAGCTCGAATTGAGTTTGACGTTTGCATGAACCTCATCAAGTTCGCACGTCATCATCTTATGATACCCGTCAATAATCTGGATTTTCGCAGAAGAAATAAGCGACTCGGCATAATCGCAAGGGACGCCATCAAGTTTTTTTGAATATCTGTAAATCATCTCATCCAAATCATCGGGCGTAAATTTCTTTCCCGCATCTTTCAGCATCTCAAGGAGAAAACCCTTCTTTCCCACCTTTTCAAATCCGTCAAATGAAAACTTTAATTCCTGTTCAACCCCTCTGTTCCAGAAACTCACAACCGCTCACCCTATTACTTAATAATTATCTAAACTCAACCTATTAAAAACAACTGAAGTGGGAACATGTTTATTGATATTTTAGCAGGAATCGGAATGGCTTGCCTTTGGGCAGTTTGGATAATGATTCCGGCATACATCCCAAACCCTGCAGCAGCCCTTGTCGGCGGGGGAACACCTATAGATTTCGGTAAATGCGCCAAAGACGGAAACAGAATCTTCGGCGACGGAAAAACATGGCGCGGTTTAATCGGAGGAATCTTAATCGGAATAATATTCGGTATCGTTCAGATTTTCCTTGTAAATACATTTCACTGGGATTTTCTGCCGCAGCACACAATTATAACGGTCTGCGCTCTTGCAGCAGGTTCACTTCTCGGTGATTTGATTAAGAGTTACTTCAAGCGTAGGCTTGGAAAAGACCGCGGAACAAAATGGCCTATAGCGGATATGTATGACATGGTTGTCGGTTCGCTTGTTCTTCTGACGCTTGTTCTCTTAGTCACCGGAAACATTGGGTGGTTTGCTGAAACTTTCCAAACTGTAGGATGGGGTGTAGGTGTTCTCGTCGCAATATTAATTCTGTCACCTCTATTACATCGCGGAACAAATATTATAGGATACTTATTAGGATTGAAGAAGGTACCATGGTAAACAGAATCTTAGATTTATTAATACAATACAAGGCAGTTGAATTCGGAGACTTCACTCTTGCATCAGGCGCGAAGAGTAAATATTACGTTGACGTCAAGACAGCAATTATGAGACCGGAGCTGTTGTCTGAAATAGCTAAAGAGGTCGCGGCAAAATATGATTTTGATGTAATAGCAGGCGTTGCTGTCGGCGGAGTTCCTCTTGCGACAGCTGTCTCTCTTGCTTCAAAAAAGCCATGCGCAATAATTCGGGCGGCTTCCAAAGACCACGGAAAATCCGATATGGTTATCGGAAACGTCAAGGACAAACATGTTCTCTTAATTGAAGATGTTACAACCTCGGGAGGTTCTTCAAAATACGGAGTTGATGAACTCAGAAAAGCAGGGGCAATTATTGATTCGGTTGTTGTGGTCGTCGACAGGGAAGGCGGAGGAGAAAAACTTCTTGCAGACAACGGTGTAACCCTTCACGCACTTGTAAGAGCAAGCGAGCTTCTCTAATCTTTTTTTTTACCTCAAGCGAAAACCTTTAATTGAAATAAGACCATTTTATCAATAAACAGGAGTTGATAAAATGTTTAAGAAGATACTCGTATCACTCGACGGCTCTGACATAAGCAAACACGCATTTTCACGCGCCCTTGACCTCGCTAAAACCAGCAAAGCAGAACTTCACGTAATCTATGTAATAGAATCCGGTATGATTTCACCCGGACCTGTTGACACCACATGGGAACTGATATATCAGCGCTTTGAAAAAGAAGGACGCGACCTTCTTGAAGAGTTGACGCAACAGGCAAAAGAACAGGGAGTCACGCTCACGACTCACTTAGAAGCAGGTCACGCGGGCGAGACAATTGTTAAAACCTCCGCAGAATTGGGATGTGATTTAATTGTTATCGGCTCGCTTGGAAAATCCAAACTCGACAGACTGCTTCTTGGAAGCGTATCATCCTACGTTGTGAACTACGGAAAGACAAACATCCTTATTATCAGGAACTGATTCTTTTGCGGGGCTATTAACGCCCACATTTTTGAGTTGACAATACGAATATGCGACCTATTTATATTCAGCAACCCAAAAAATACACACAACCTAAGTGAGGGGAGTAATATCTATGACAGAAAAGCTTGCAAAGGATTTTATGACGAAGGATGTCGTCACAGTAGAAGTCCCGTCTGGACGTGACGATGTTTTGCGTATTTTAAAGCGCACCGGAATCAGCGGCGTGCCTGTTGTTAAAAATAAGAGTAAGGTTCTTCTTGGAATTGTCACCAGAAAGGATATTTTAAGACAGCCGGAAGAGAATCAGATTGCTCTGCTGATGAGTTCAAGACCCAAAACAATATCTTGTGAGACCACACTTTCAGAAGCCGCAAGGATTATGGTTGACAAGAATGTGCGCCGTCTTCCGGTCGTTGACGACGAGAAGGTTGTCGGAATTTTAAGCGTGTCCGATTTAATCAGCGCTGTTGCGAAGATGAAGATAACCGATGAAATCAGACACAACTATATCAGTAAAAAGACGTTTGCCATATGGGAAGAAACCCCTCTGACCGTTGTCGGCAGAATTATGGAACTCGCACATGTTGATGCCATGCCTATCTTAAACTCGGAAAATAAGCTCACGGGAATTATTTCCGAGCGTGATTTAATCCGCTGTTCAAAAATAGAAGATGAAGTTCAGACAAGCGACTTCTCAACGGGAACGGATGATGACGAGTGGACTTGGGAGAGTATCCGCGACAATCACACAATATCATACGGTATCTCAAAGGTTCAGCTTCCGATTAATCCGGTCAGAGACTGTATGATTAAAAAAGTTATTTCCGTTCCGAACAATGCGGAAGTCTCAGACTGTGCTCTTAGAATGAAAAGAGGCAGAGTTGATCAGATGCCGATTATCGATAATGACGGTAAACTTTCGGGTATGCTGTTTGACCGTGATTTAATTCGTGCGCTTATAGCTGAGTAAATCTGTCCTGCAAACTTTCCCCCACTGCAATACTTTTTTTTATGCCGCTATGCGCGGATTAAATATTTCAAGAGACAGAGTACAGAGCACAAAGGAGACATTCAAATGTTAAACAGAAAAGT
>JAUNXW010000080.1 GCA_030539595.1 Methanocorpusculum sp.
TTATACTATTGAACAGCCTCATTTGCCGACATACGCCATAAAAAATACACAATACTGTAAAAAAAAACTAAAAAAAATATTTGGAACGGATGTTCTATTACTCTGCAGTATAATTATCGAAATAACCCTGAATCAGAACAATAGGAGTTCCCTTGTCTCCGCTGCCGGACGTTAAATCACAGAGTGAACCTATTAAATCCGTAAGACGTCGCGGAGTTGTTCCTTGGGAAACCATCGAACCGGTAAGATTTGAATCCTTGTGTTTGATGTAGCCCTTAATTGCCTGTGACAACTCTTCGCCTTTTAAGTCTCCAAAATCATTGTCCGCGAGATATTTCAGTTTGACCTCATTCGGCTGTCCCGAAAGTCCTTTGGTAAAACCAGGTGAAACCACCGGGTCTGCAAGTTCCCAGATTTTTCCTACAGGGTCTTTGAATGCTCCGTCACCGTAAACCATAACCTCCACCAAAACTCCGGTCTTATCAAGAAGTTTCTTCTGGACATCGTTTACAAATCCGTCGCAGGAACGCGGGAAAAGTTTAATCCTATCCTCTGTTGCTTTGTTTGAACCGAGAAGTCCGTAGTTTTCATTGAACCCGCTGCCATTAACGGAAGCCGATAAAATATCATCCATACCGTAGACAATTTCAGCTCCTGCAGCCTTTAAGAGACGTTTGGTTCTTGCGCGTGTGTGAACATCACAGTTCAAAACCTTCTTTGTGTATTTTAGAATTGAACGACAGTCATTCGCAAAAATAATCTCAACATCCGCACCGCAATCCTTAATCAGTTTGGAATAATAGTCAACATAGTCAACACCTGTAAAAGGATGTTTCTTCTCGCCGAATAATTTTCTGTATTTTGCAAGGTCTAAAACATCTGCATACGGGTCTACACCTGCAGCGTCGAGGTCGTCCCAGGAAACAAGATGGTTTCCGACTTCATCCGACGGATATGAAAGCATCAGAACAATTTTGTCAGCGCCTTTAGCAATACCGCGAAGACATATTGCAAATCTGTTCCTTGAAAGAATCGGAAAAATAACTCCTATTGCACCGCTTCCGAACTTATTTCTTACATCCGATGCAACATCTTCAACAGTTGCATAATTATTTTGAGAGCGTGCAACAATTGACTCTGTAACTGCCACGACATCATGGTCTCCGAGTTTGAATCCTTCACATTCGGATGCTTTTAACACGGAATTAACAACAATATCGGACAAATTGTCGCCGCTTCTGATAATCGGCGCACGAATTCCGCGCACGACGGTTCCAACCATTCGTTCCATTTAGAAAAATCTCCTATAATTTTATGTTCTCCATCAGGTATAATATTATCACAAATAAATCTCGGATAACAAATATATTCTATAAATACAATATAAGAATCATAAAATGTCATCGGAAGAAAGACTGTCTTTAAAAAAAATACTGCTGATTGGAATCTCACTCGGTATTTTTTCAGGGTTTGGAGCTGTTCTGTTTTTTTCCGGTGTCAAATATCTCTCTCAGTTTGTTCTGAATAATTTACTTGGATACGTTTACCCTGTTGAAGGAAACACTGCCGCTGAAATATCGGCGTGGTCTCCTCCTGATTTTATTTGGCTTATTATTCCGATAATTACCGCAGGAGCGCTTGTTTCATCTATCATCGTTCAGAGATTTGCACCCGAAGCTGAAGGTCACGGAACAGATTCTGCTCTTAAATCATATCACACCGACGGAAAAATCCGCTGGAGAGTTCCGTTTGTAAAAGCGATATCATCAATCATCACAATAGGAACAGGGGGAAGTGCGGGCTGTGAAGGACCTGCGGTTCAGATTTCAGCAGGTTTCGGCTCGGTAATTTCAGATATTTTTCATCTCTCGCCTTTTGAAAGAAAGATGGCTATCGCCGTTGGTATTGGTGCGGGTGTCGGTGCAATTTTTAAAGCACCTTTAGGGGGAGCACTTCTTGCGGCTGAGATTTTATATCTCCGTGATTTTGAATACAAAACAATTATCCCTGCCTTTATCGCTTCCATAATCAGTTACGCAATTTTTGGATTTTTTGAAGGATACACTCCACTTTTCGGCTCGGCTGAACTTTACTGGTCCGTTCCCCAGATACCTTTGTTCATAATTCTCGGAGCTGCCGCAGCCCTAATAGGTCTGCTTTACATAAAAACATTTTACGGTTCAAAAAATCTCTTCGACAAAATTTTTACAAAATACAGAATCCCTAAATTTTTAAAACCTGTTGCAGGGGCTTTGATTGTAGGAATTTTTGTAGTGGCAATGGCTTATATTTCCCCAGAAACATTAATTACAGCGGTTGGAAGTCTTGGAACAGGCTACGGGTTTGTTCAGCTCGCATTATACAATATGCTGCCTCTGGCTGTTTTAATTCTGATTCCGTTCTCAAAGATTCTGACAACGTCGCTTACAATAGGTTCCGGTGCAAGCGGCGGTGTATTTGCTCCGGGACTTTCAATAGGAGCGTTTACAGGCGGTGCTTTCGGTATGATTCTTTACACTTTTTTCCCGCAGATTGTTCCGCTTGAATCAGTCCCGGTTTTCGTAATTGTTGGGATGATTGCTTTGTTTGGAGGAATATCGCACGCTCCTGCCGCGGTTATGATTATGGTTTTGGAGATGACGACCAACTTCTCAATCCTTGTTCCCGCAATGGCGGCAGTGATTTTGTCGGTTATAATTCTAAAAGACAAAACAATTTTCAGGCAGCAGAGAATATCAAAAGAGAATCAAAAAACTTTGGATGAAGACTGTGCTTTAAGCACAGACTTATAACTGGCTTCCGAGTATTTTTCCAAAGCGCGGGACGAAGTCCTTCTTTCTTGAAACAACGCCTTCCAAGTGAATCGGTTTTTCCCAGTGCATAGCCGCTGTAGTCTTCGGGTCTGATACCGCAAACATATCTGAGCCCATCTCGGAAACACTTGTGTAAAGCGCAATGTAAATATCAGGTGCGTGAGTATCATCCATCTCCTGATGAAGAGCCGCATAAATATCTGCAGAATTATTTTTGGCGTATTCATAAGACGGCGTGAGAACCTGAGCAACAACAATTCTCTTGGACGATAAATTATATTCCTTTGTATCGCGCTCAATGAGTTCCTTCTGACTTACGCCGGAAAGTGACATTCCTTCTGCAATTAACTCATTTGCATATCCGAGCGCATCAACTTCCGCAATTTCAGAAAGATACTTAACTGCATCCTCATCCTGTTTTGTGGTCGTTGACATCTTAAGACCGAGAGTATCAG
The DNA here is from genome assembly GCA_030539595.1 of Methanocorpusculum sp. GTDB lineage: Archaea > Halobacteriota > Methanomicrobia > Methanomicrobiales > Methanocorpusculaceae > Methanocorpusculum. The sequence goes on from JAUNXW010000080.1 coordinate 3,269, forward strand.
AAAGAATTCCTGAAAGAAGAACCCCGGCAATTTCTTTTGAAGGCTTTACCCCTGCATCCATATATCTGCGGGTGACTATTGTTGAGGTTGAACCAACCGGCTCCATATCAAATCTAATAGGGCTTAAGGTTGCCATCGCTCCAAGCCTGTGGTGGTCAATTATTTCAACGATGTCGGCGGTCTCAATTCCTTTCACAGCCTGACTGTATTCGTTGTGGTCAAGTAAAATCACTGACTTTGAGACATTGTCCATGAGAGAGTTTCTGGAAACAGTTCCAAGAAGTCTGCCGTTTTCATCAACAACACAGGCAGCCCTGTATTTTGAATTGGAAACGATTTGTATCACATAGTCCATCGCATCAGCCATTCTGACTGTTGGAACATCGGTTGTCATAATCGTTTCTGCGGGTAAAGTAAGATGAATCATCTTTGCTACACCGAAGGCATCCACATCAGTTGATATAACAGTCGCTCCCTTCTCTTTTGCAAGAGAGAGAAGTCGTTCACCGACGGGAGCTGAATCTGCAATAATCAGTGCCGCAATCCCGGCAGAAACAAGTGCGAGCTGTGTCGGCTCATCGTCGCCGACAATAGCAATATCCTTTTTTGTGATTCTTGAAAGAATCACGTGCAGAGCATCTATTGAAATATATACAGCACCTTCAAGGACTTCATGATTTTTGACGCGGACTGTTCCATGAAGAATTCTTGCGAGAGTGTCCACGCTCACCGGAGAGACAGAAAGCGTTTCCATTTTTGTGTTTGAGACATAGGCTCTTGCAAGTCCGTGCTCACTCACAAGTCCGATTAGTTTTCCGTTTTCATCGGTTATCGGAAGGTTCCTCAAATCTTTTTCATCCATTATCCCGATTACATCTACTGTGGGTGTTTTTGCCGTTGCACTTTCCGGATGAGTGAACGGGATATCCGCAACAGAAGGCTCAACATTTAAGATAAGAACAGGTTCTTCCGCTCCGAATTTTTTCAGGGCGAACTTTGATTCTGCGTTGAGGTCTCCGCATCTTGCAGCTGTGTATGTGAATTTTTTGTTTGTATTCCGGTTGAGAAATGCGGCGTATCCTATTACGCTGCATATAGAATCTGTATCGGGGTGTCTGTGGCCGATAACGTATATATTTTTCATTTTTGTTCTCCGGAGTTTGAGTCTTTATTAATTGGCGGGCAGAATAAATAGAGTTTGCTCTGATTGTACATTTACAGTGAGATTGTTGTATTGTTGAACTTTGAAATTATATTGCGAGACAATGTCAAATAATTTTGAAGACCGACAAATCACAATCTCAAATTAACTTAAATATCAGATTACACAATTGGACAGACTCCGTTGAATAGAGACATATCCCCAAAACATTTTTGAACTGTCAAATTCTATCGAATCCAATTCTTTAAAAAATTCATGAACCCGAACAGTACTTCACTAATTTTCTTAGACTAAGTTTTATACTTCGCCTCACAAAAACAAACCACAGATATCAACTTAACCCAAGAAAAAAAAAACAAAGAGATTAACAGTCTCATTTTTTCGTATTTTTCGTTGTAAAAAAATCAGATAAGAGGTTTTGGCTGTGACCCCATATCCATAACCGGGAGCTTAATATTTTTAACAAGAATCGGTGAATCCGTCTCAATAAGCCGCTCCATAATAATCTGCTTACCCTTCTTAGACGAAGCAAACACAGGAACACCCACACCACCCTGAACCAAAGCAGACGAAGCTGCCTCGCGAATATATTTTGAAGCACAGGCAAAAATCAAATCGCAGGAAGCAAACAATCTCTTCGCATCATCCAATGACTTAACAGGAGTTGTATGAACTGCAATAATAACTGTTTCAGGGAACTTTCTTCTGATTTCCTCAGCAAGCTCATGCTGAAAACCCGCAACAGTAACCGCAGGCTTTGTAAAACCCTGAGCTGTTGCGGTCTCAAGACCTTTCAAAACATCAAGCGAAGCTGTCTCTTTATCCACAACAACACCTCCTGCCGTCTCAATTCTTTCAATAACCTCCGCGTATGGAACAGTCTCAACAAGTCCGGACATTCTCCCCCCAATACCCTGAACAAGCTCGGGACTTGTAACAATAACAGTTCCAGCCCCGTCACAACAGATAATTGCGCAGTCAACAGTATTTCTGCGAAGAGCTGTAGTCAAAAGTTCCGAAGCACCGAACAAAACAAACGATTCTTTATCCAGAACCTCGCGGTCTTTAGTGCACATACCGAAAAGATTCACACGCGACTCAATATTTTCCTTCATATTTTCCTTATTAATAGGGTCGACCTTACATCTGAATCTTTTAGCAAGCGGACAAGAATTTATCTCAGGCTCTCCCACCTCGACAACTTTCCCGTTTGAAACAACAACACGGCTCATTCCAACGGCTTCAATTACATGCCTGTCTTCCATAACTTAATAGTTAAACCAACTCATTAAAATAATTTATTATGCCGCCCGTCATATCTTAATTCAGAAGGTGGAGAGTAATATCAGCGCTGACACATAACAACAGGCTTATCGGAGCAATTTCAGGACACTTTTTCCTGGATTTATATGCACCGATGCTTCCTTTATTTCTTCCGCTGATGATTGACGAGATGGGACTTTCGTATTTTCTTGCCGGTCTCATTGTTACAGCGTTCAACGTCGTCTCATCAATAACTCAGCCTCTTGTGGGACTTTACGGCGACAAAAAAGGAAAGCACGCAGATATTGCTTTCTGCGTGCTTCTTTCGGCGGTTGGAATTTCTTTTTCCGTTCTTTCACATAATTATCTCATAATAATTATGCTCGCAATGGGTGCAGCCATTGGTCACGCATTATTTCATCCGGCAGCGTTTGACCTTGTTTATCGTCTTTCTCCTCCGGCAAAACGCGGGCTTTACAATTCAATTTTCATAACAAGCGGCAGCTTAAGTTATGCTTTAGGTCCGTTTATTGCGGGACTGCTCATTGCATTTGCGGGTTTACCTTCTGTTGCGTGGATGGTTTTTCCGGGACTTATCGGAGCGGCTTTTATTTTCGGGCTTAACAGGCGTGCAAAACATGAGCCTGACTATACCCCTAAGAAAGAAGTTCGGAAAAATCAGCACAGAAATTCTTTTGCGGCGGCTCTTGTTATCATTGTCTGTTCGCTTCGGGCAATGGCATACATTGGACTTATAACCTATCTTCCCACTCTGTTGATTTTGGGAGATGCGAGTATAAGTACTCTTGCTGCTTCGGCAATAGTTACAATTATGCTTCTCTTCGGTGTTGTCGGTCAGATGGCAGGAGGGTATCTGTCAGATTTGTTCGGCAGGAAGGAGATGCTTTTCTTAGGATTTCTTTTTGCCGTACCGTCATATATTGTTATATTTTTAACGGACGGATTTTTGATGTATGCGGGGATTATGCTGTTTTCATTTTTTGCGAGCTTCTGCTATGTGACGTCGGTTACTATGTCTCAGGAACTTTTGCCGAATCAGGTGGGTTTTGCATCCGGACTTATTCAGGGACTTTGTCTTGGGCTTGGCGGTCTTGGAGCGGCTTTAATCGGCTGGATTGCGGATTCAATCGGTTCTCTTTCTGCGGCTATGTTTCTGCTTGCGATTCCTGTTATTCTGTGCCCGATTATAACTATCTTTGTGAAGTATCCGCGTCACAGAAAAAACGCTGTTTAATATCAATACAGAGACAATATTGTTTAAATGAGCGGCAGATATTATGAACTTGATGCAGCGCGAGGTATTGCGCTTATTCTGATGATTATTTATCACATAATCTTCTGCCTTTATTTTTTTACAAATACTGTTCTCTGGTTTAATCCGATTACTTATTCGGGCGCACCGATTGCATTTATGTTTATTTTTATTGCGGGGATTTCTCTTGTTCTGTCTGCCGGAAAGAAAGAGGATACGGTTAAGACTGCAAAGAAACTGTTTTTCAGAGGGCTTTACGTTTTGGTTTTTGCCGCAGTCGTGAGCCTTGTGACGTTCATAGTTTACCCTCAGGGTTTTGTTGTTTTCGGCGTTCTTCATTTAATAGGAGTTGGGACAATTCTCGCAATTCCTTTTGTTGTTC